>CAMPGG010000223.1 GCA_946885335.1 uncultured Chitinophagaceae bacterium | reverse complement strand
TTGTTTTTGTTTATCATCCAGGTTAATATTACGGCCTTGTATAAACGCATTTGTAATATTGCTTGTACGCATATCCAAAATATCTCCTTCACTGATAATGATATTGGCATCTTTTCCTACTTCGATACTGCCTGTTTTATCTGCAATACCCATTACTTTGGCTGCATTTAAAGTAATAGCCTGTAAAGCTTCTTCCTTAGTGAGGCCATAGGCTGCGGCAGTGCCGGCAAGATATGCCAGGTTACGTCCGCGGGTTTGCCCGTCATCATCATTTATAACGAAAAGAACTCCGGCCTTTTGTAATTGGGCAGCCGTTTTGTATGGCTGGTCCACATCATCATCTGCCGATGTTGGTAAACTGTGTGGAGATGAAAGAATAACCGATACATTATTTTGTTTTAACAGATCCGCGATCTGCCAGCTTTCACTTCCGCCAACTATAACCATATCCAGGTTAAATTCTTTTACAAATTCCAATGCCACCAACATTTGTCTTACTGTATTGGCATGAACATACAGTTTCTGTGATTTATCAAACAAACCTTTAACTGCTTCAAATTTTAAATTGGTTTCTTCTTTGGATGGATTTTCCGCATAAGCTTTTGCTTCCATAAAAAAAGACTTCATACCGCTCACTTCTTCCAGGCCATCTTTCACCGGGTCACGTGGTGGCTGCTGAGGTCCGCCTCTTCCACCAAAACCTCTTGAAGGCCGGTTCATCATCAGTGGCATATTTAAATGAATACCATTATCCGTTTTATAAGCGGCATCTTCCCAGTTCCAGGCATCCAGTTGTACAACAGATGATGACCCGGAAAGAATTCCTCCCTGCGGAACGATATTAGCCAATAAAATACCACTGGAACGAAGCGTGTTGATCACTTTAGAATCAGTGTCATAAGCAACCAGCGATCTTACATTGGGATTATAATCTCCGATCTCACGGTAATCAATAGTCGCCCTGATGCTGTTGATTTCAACTAATCCTAAGTTGGTATTAGATAATATCAGCCCGGGATAAACATGCTTACCAGCTGCATCTATAATGGTTGCACCCTGGTCGGGCAGAATGCCGGCGCCAACCCTGGTGATCTTGCCATTTTTAAATTCCACGGAGGCATGTTCCAAAACCTGTCCATTTCCAATATGCACTATTGCATTCGTGATCACTGTTGTATTGGACTGCGGACCAGCGGGATAAACATTTGCCTGGGCCACGACCAACAACACAGAAAACATGGCGGTGAGTGATGTTATTATTTTTTGCATTTGATTATTTTGATTGCGAGTGTTGAACTCATTAAAAAAATATTGGTTTCAAAATGTTTTTACATTTTAACTTAATTAATACCCTTCTTCCGCATCCAGCACCAACAAGCCATGATTATGTGCATGGTCTCCGCATGAATGCATAACCTGGTAACTAGGTTGCGCTGGTTGCATAGGTGCACCACTCCTTTTTTGTGAATTCATTTTTTTTATGATTCGCATCCTTTCAGCATCAACCAGTTTTTGCATTTGTGCATCTTTATCCCTGTCAAAATAAACAGCACCATCTACAATCGTGTATAATGATTTAGCATAAATGCTTAAAGGATGATCACTCCATACAACAACATCGGCATCTTTACCTGCTTTAAGACTTCCTACCCGGTCATCAACATGTAACATTTTTGCGGGGTTAAGGGTAACCATTTTCAATGCTTCTATTTCACTTACACCACCATATTTTACAATCTTGGCCGCTTCCTGGTTCAGGCGACGAGCCATTTCAGCATCATCAGAATTAATAGCCACATTTAAACCTACATTATGCATGATAGCGGCATTGTAAGGAATGGCATCCTGCACTTCCATTTTATATGCCCACCAATCAGAGAATGTAGAAGCGTTTGCACCATGAGCTTTCATTTTATCGGCCACTTTATAACCTTCAAGTATATGCGTAAACGTATTGTATTTATAACCCAGTTTATTGGCAACATCCATGGCACCATTGATCTCGCTTTGTACGTATGAGTGACAGGTAATGTGACGCTTTTCATTCAAAATTTCCACCAAAGCATCCAATTCCAGGTCGCGGCGGGGAGCATTGATTCCTTTTTTGCTCTTGTTGGCTTCATAAAATTTCCATTCCTTTTCATATTCTTTGGCCCGTGTAAATGCATCGACCAAAACCTGGTTTACACCCATCCTGGAATCAGGATAGCGGTTATTACCCTGTGATGAAGAAGATCGTTTAACATTTTCTCCCAATGCAAATTTGATCTGGCCGGTCCAGTTTTTAAATTTCAGTTCATCATCGTTTCCACCCCATCTTAATTTGATCAGCTGGGTTTGACCGCCAATTACATTTGCAGATCCGTGAAGAATATGCGAAGTAGTAACACCTCCGCTTAACTGGCGATAAATATTGATATCGTCAGGATTTAAATTATCAGCAATGCGAACCTCTGAAGTAACACTCTGCCCACCTTCATTAATTGAAGCGGCCGCAATATGTGAATGTTCATCAATAATGCCTGCGGTTACATGTTTACCGGTTCCATCAATTATCCTGGCTGATGCATCCGTTATATTTTTTCCTACCCGGGCCAGTTTACCATTTTTGATCAATACATCACCATTCTCAATGATGCCTTCCTGCTCATTGGTCCAAACGGTTGCATTTTTAATCAGGATGGTTTCCTGTTTGGGTGCCTTGCCTTCTTCCCAACCAAATGGAAGAAAAGGATAGGTTACATTTCCAATGGCAGCAATATCTTTTTTCCTGGATTTTTGTGCTGAATCTTTTTTCGGTTGTTCATATACGGCAGTCCAGGTAAAAGTATTACCAAGCGTATCTTCGCCTACCCCAGTCCAGGTATTGTTCGTATTGATACCACTTAACCGGTAAGCTTCAACGCCTTTTCTTTCGGGTGCAAAATTGATCCGCACCTGGCGACCATCGAAATAAAACTTAGATGTTACGGTATCTTTTCCAATAATACTTGCGGCATTATTACTTTGTAAATCGAGTGTATAATTTGAAGGATTGCCCGGTGTATTTAATACCAGTTTATATGTTCCGCGGGGATCCTGCCAGCCGTCTTCTTTAATATTATATTTTTTTCCCTGTATCCAGTTCTGTAATAATGTAGTTTTTTCTTCGAACACCGGTCCGGAAGTAATTAAAAAATTGGCCCATTTACCGGTTTCAATACTACCAACCTGGTCATATACGCCTAAAATAGTAGCAGGTGTTTTTGTCAATGCTGTCAATGCAGCTCCTTCTGATAAACCATTTGCGAAAGCCTGTCTTAAATTTGGCCAGAAAGTTTTTACATCCCGCAGATCTGCTGTTGTTAAGCAAAATGGAATACCGGCTTTATCAAAAGCACCCGCATGGGTTGCGGCCATTTCCCAATGTTTTAAATCACTCAAAGAAACAAATCTTGCATCATTAGGATCTTCCACATCCTGGGCTTGCGGATAATTTAATGGTACAATAAAAGTTGCTTTTGTTGCAGCCATTTCTTTGATCCGCTGGTATTCATTTGCACCTGCTTTAATAATATACTGAACGCCAAATTCATCACCTATCCTGTCTGCACGAAGACTGTTCCATTTATCGGAAGCTTCAAAAAATTGGGGTAATGACAAATTGTTATTCCAGGCTTCCAGGCTCATATTATAACCTTCCGTGGCAGGTTTGTTTTTATACCATTGCGCATCTAAAAAAGTCTGGCGCAATAAAGCAATGGAACCCATGAGTGAAGAAGGATACGATTGTGTAGAACTTCCTTTATTAAAAGAATAATGCGCAGATGCCCTGTCTTTCAGGATCACCAAATTCTCTTTGGCTTCAGCTAAAGTAACCAGCGTACCCGTTCCACGGGCAATACCATCACGCACATGCGATAATACCGTTCCAAAACCAGCATCCCGTAAAGGCTTTGCTTTTTTTTCATCGGCTACAAAAACTTTGTATGCGTCTGCTTCGCTTTTGATTGCCTGGTTCCACCCGGTAGCTCCTTTTGAATTTGATTCCAATTGGGCGGGCTGACCAAAACTAAAACCGCCGGTGCGTTCCGGAACTTCAGTTCCATAATCCGCATAAACATCAATAAAAGAAGGGTAAATAAATTTGCCTGAACATTTTATTTCAACGGCTCCTTTTGGAACAGGTACATTTGTTCCCACAGCAATGATGCGACCATCTTTGATAACCAGGGTTGCATTTTTTAAAGTTGTACCTGCATCCTTTACAATAGTGGCATCGGTAAATGCATAATAACCATGGCGAGGATCAGCCACTCCATTTACAGGAAAAGTTTCCTGGGCATGCATAACACCAAAACTGCAACAAAGGAATGCCGCACAAACAAACTTTTTTAATTTTCTCATATCAGTTATGTTTAGCTTATTTTGTATTTCAACACTCAATATGCTGAATACGTTTGTAAAAAAGTTATTTTTTTGGAAATGATTTAAATAATAGTGTAATGAGACGATGAATTTAAAGAAAACCTGCATGAAAATTTCATCCTTAATAGATCATACTATACTTAAGCCTTTTACCAGGCTTAAAGATATTGAACAATTGTGTTCGGAAGCAGTTGAACATCAATTTGCTGCTGTATGCATTCCGCCGCCCTTTGTAAAAAGAGCCAAAACAATTTTAGCACCCACTGATATTAAAATAGCTACCGTTATCGGGTTTCCATTTGGTTATTCAGCTACGGAGAGTAAGGTAGCTGAAATCTTACTCGCCATTGTTGATGGAGCCGATGAACTGGATGTGGTGATCAATTTGATAGCCTTGCGGATGAATGACTGGGATTTCCTGGAAAAAGAAGTCAGCATGCTTACAAATATTTGTCACCAGAAAAACAAAATGATCAAAGTGATTATTGAAAGCGGAGAGCTGACAGATGAAGAAATTATTCAATGCTGTAAAGTTTTTGGACCGCTGGGCATTGATTTTTTAAAAACTTCTACCGGTTATGCAGAAAGAGGAGCAACTCTTGAAGCGGTGCAACTTATGCGCAGGCATTTACCGTCTACTGTCCGAATCAAGGCATCCGGTGGCATCAGGGATTATGCTTTTGCAAAAAAACTGGCAGAAGCAGGAGCCGATCGCCTGGGATGCAGTGCCAGTGTAAAAATTGCTAATGAAGAGCATTCATCGGGTAATTAATATCATTTGCAGCTGAGTTTGGAATCATTTTTGAATACATTATTTTATGAAGCAAAAAAGTTTAAGAATCTTATTAATAGCAATAAGTTTCATCATAATCAAAACAGGAACTGCCCAGGATTTAAATGAACAAGTGGATACAAGCGGATTGGTTGTTGTTCATAAAGATCCGCGATTGGACCTCCTGGTAAAAAAACAGGTACAGATAAATGAAGAAACCAGCCGTCTTGCACGACGTTCTATGAAGGGTTATCGCCTGCTGGTAATTAATACAAATAAAAGAGATGAAGCAATCGCAGCTAAAACACAGGTTTACACTTATTTTCCTGAGTTAAAAGCCTACCTGCAATATCAATCACCTTTTTTTAAATTGAAAGCAGGAAATTTTAAAACCCGGGATGAAGCTGATGAATACCGTAAGCGTTTGAATATATATTTTCCAAAAGGCGTATTCATCATGAATGATATTATTGAAGTAAAACCTGAAGAAAGAGAAGAACTATAAATTATTTAATTATAAATTCTAAAAATCCACCGATGCTCCCGGTGGATTTTTTATTTTTGA
>CAMPGG010000222.1 GCA_946885335.1 uncultured Chitinophagaceae bacterium | reverse complement strand
GCGGTTTGGTCGTGGGCCATAATGGCCATACCCGGTTGTGCCAAGCCTTCATGCACCTTTGCCATGGCATAGTTGTTGGTACTGTCAACAGAAGGCAGTTCAATAAAAGGAAACCCGATTGTGAAAGGTGCTGAATGTTGTGGCAATTAATTCATATTTTTGACAAAGATAGAGGCCAAAAAACGAAGAAATGTGAGGTAGAACGAAGATCGTGCGGCATTGCATTTCAAAACAGCATCTCTATCTTTTTTTATTGAATCATTTTAATTTTCGTGCCTTTATCATAAAACGGTTTTAAAAGCTTTAAACCTGCTTACAACCTTTAAATATTCATTCATATAAAAGATAATTATTTGGAACAACTGGCCATATTAGCGAACAGGAAAAAGAACAGTGTAACGCGATTAACAAAAAGCGCTAAAATTTTAAAAACCATTATTCACGCTATACAGGATAAGAAAGGAGAGAATATTACTTCACTTGACCTTCGAAAAATTCCAGAAGCTGTTGCGGATTTCTTTATTATTTGCGAGGCACCCAGTACCACGCAGGTAAAAGCTATTGCCGATCATGTGCGGGAAGAAGTGAGAGATAATTGTGATGAAATACCATACCATTTCGAAGGTTACCAGGCCTTGCAATGGATTTTAATTGATTATGTGAATGTAGTTGTACACGTGATGCATCCTGAAAGCCGTAAATTTTACCGGCTGGAGGAAATGTGGAACGATGCTCAATTAGAAGAGCATAATGACCAATAAGTAATTTATATTGTTAAAAAACAACATCAGCTAAACAATTACACGCAAATAGTTATTAATTAGCAGGAATCCATAAGAAAAAATACATGTCACAAGATCCATATAATAAAAGCGATAACAAATTACCACGCTTTAATAATAAACCCACCGGTGGAGAAAACCCCAAAAAGGGTCCAAAATTCAGTATCTACTGGGTTTATGCTATCATCTTCGCTGTTTTAATTGGCTTTAACTTTTTTGGTCCTTTATCAACCAATATTGCCAAGACTAATCCGAATGCTTTTAAAGAAATGCTGAAAGAAGGTGATGTTGAAAAATTCATCATTGTTTCTAATAAAAACATGGTCAGGGTTTATCTTGAAAAAGATAAAATTGCCAAATACAATGAAAATGCAGAAAGAGGTGTAACAGGCAAGATCAACCAGGAAGGTCCTCATTTGTATTTTAAAATTACAGGAGAAGGCTTCCAGGAAGAGATCCGCGATTTTTATGCGGCCAATCCAAATGTGGAAGAGGTTCTCTATGAAGTGGAACAGGAAAGAGACTGGTTCAGTGGCATCCTTAATTTATTATTACCCGTTTTATTATTTATAGCACTCTGGATTTTACTGATGCGTAAAATGGGTGGCGGTGCTGGTTCAGGCGGTGGCCCCGGCGGAATCTTCAACATTGGTAAGTCAAAAGCTACTTTATTCGATAAGGGCACCAAAGTAAATATCACTTTCAAAGATGTGGCAGGCCTGGATGAAGCCAAGGTGGAAGTTATGGAGATTGTTGACTTCCTGAAGAATCCTAAAAAATATACTAACCTGGGTGGTAAGATCCCGAAAGGTGCATTGCTCGTTGGCCCTCCCGGAACAGGTAAAACATTGCTGGCTAAGGCAGTTGCCGGTGAAGCACAGGTTCCTTTCTTCAGCCTGAGTGGCTCCGACTTTGTAGAAATGTTTGTTGGTGTTGGTGCCAGCCGGGTTCGCGACCTTTTTAAACAAGCCCGTGAAAAAGCCCCATGTATCATATTTATTGATGAGATCGATGCCATCGGTCGTGCCCGTGGTAAGAATGCCATGATGAGCAATGATGAAAGAGAAAGTACCCTGAACCAGTTGCTGGTTGAAATGGATGGTTTTGGAACTGATGTAGGCATTATTGTACTGGCTGCTACAAATCGTCCCGATGTATTGGACAGCGCTTTACTCCGTCCCGGTCGTTTTGACAGGCAGATTTCTATCGACAAACCAGACTTGAAAGGAAGGGAAGCAATTTTTAAAGTTCACCTGAAACCAATCAAAATATCAACCAAACTGGACATTCACAAACTGGCTGAGCAAACACCTGGCTTTGCCGGTGCCGATATCGCCAACGTTTGTAATGAAGCAGCTTTGATCGCCGCTAGAAAAGGTAAAGAACATGTGGAAATGGAAGATTTCCAGGATGCGGTTGATCGCGTTATTGGTGGTTTGGAAAAGAAGAACAAGATCATTTCTCCTGAAGAAAAAAGAATTATAGCATATCATGAAGCAGGTCATGCCATTTGCGGATGGTACCTGGAACATGCTTATCCATTATTAAAAGTAACGATAGTGCCTCGCGGGGTAGCCGCATTGGGATATGCCCAATACACACCCAAAGAGCAGTATTTATATAATATCGATCAGTTGATCGACCAGATTTGTATGACCTTAGGTGGCAGGGCCAGTGAAGATATTTTCTTCGGAAAAATTTCTACTGGTGCACAAAACGATTTACAACAGATCACCAAGATTGCATATTCAATGATCAGTGTATATGGTATGAATGAAAAAGTAGGTAATGTTAGTTTCTATGATCCGCAGCAGGGCGAATACAATTTCACCAAACCATATAGTGAAGAAACATCCCGCTTAATTGATGATGAAGTAAGGATCCTGATCAATAAAGCTTATCGCAGAACGAAAGATTTGCTGGAGGAAAAACGTGAAAAAGTTGAAATTCTTGCCGAAGCCTTACTGGAAAGAGAAGTATTATTCCAGAGTGATGTTGAAGCACTGATCGGCAAACGACCTTACGAAGAAAAAAAATTACTGGAGGATGATGATGATACTAAGACTGAGAAAGACAAACATGATACCGGTGTTATAAGCGAAGGCGTTCCACCTTATGACAGTAATGTAACCAATCATCCACCGGGTTTATAAAATGTAAGGATATCAATGAATATTTCTCCCGCAAAGGAAAATATATTAAAGAAAATAAGGAAGGCGTTGAGTCAATCAACGCCTATTCCTTTTCCACAAAGTGAAGGAGCTACTTCCGTTTTTCAACCATCAACACAGGAGCTGGAAGTGCAGTTTGCTGAAGAGTTCACCCGCTTGCAGGGCCGGTTTGTTTTTTGTGCCAATCACCAGGAGCTGGTATCCCATTTAAATATGCTGATTCAAAAAATGGATTGGAAAAAGATCTTTTGCAGGGATGAAGGTTTAAAAAAAATGCTGGCGCAAAATAATTTTACACAGTTTCATGATGTTGACCTGGGGCAGTGCGATGTAAGTGTTACAGGTTGTGAAGCATTGGTAGCCCGTACAGGAAGTATGGTGCTCAGCTCAGCACAACCTATAGGAAGAACAGTTAGTGTGTATGCTCCTGTTCATATTTGTATCGCATATACATCACAGGTAGTTTATGATATCAAGGATGCATTACAAATGCTGAAAGAAAAATACGGATCCGCACTTCCTTCCATGATAACCTTTGCTACCGGCCCCAGCAGAACGGCGGATATTGAAAAAACATTGGTAGTGGGCGTTCACGGTCCCAAAGAAGTATTTTGTTTACTTGTTGATGAACCCATCAATCAATCATAATGGAGCAGGCACCTTATTTTTTATTTGTTTATGGTTCTTTACGCAGCGGGTTTCATCACCCTGCTTACCAATACATCAGCGATTATTTTACTTTGGTTGGTGATGCAAAAACAAAAGGCGAGTTATATGATATGGGTGAATATCCCGCCGCTCTTCCTACAACAAAAGAAAAATTCATCATCGGTGAATTGTATAAAATTAAAAATGAAGATGAATTTGGCTGGGCCATCGGCCAGTTAGATGATTATGAAGGCGTGGTTGTGGAAGATGGAGAAAAGCCTTTGTACAAGCGATCAAAAACAAATGTTTGGATAAACGATCATGAACAGGAAGCCTGGATATATTGGTATAACAGTGATGTCCATGAACGTCCCGTCATTGAAAGTGGCGATGTGCTGCAATATTGGAAACAAAAAAACAAGGCTACCTAAGTGCAACCTTCCGTACGCAATAAAATTTATTTCCTTTCTGATTTTCACCTCGGGGTTCCCGATCATTCCCTTAGTCTTGAAAGAGAGAAAAAGCTGGTGGCTTTTTTTGATCATATCAAACAGGATGCTGCAGAAATATTTATTGTTGGCGATCTTTTTGATTTTTGGTACGAATACAGGAAGGTTGTTCCAAAAGGTTATGTCAGGTTATTGGGCAAACTTGCCGAATTAAGTGATAGTGGAATTCCCATGCATTTCTTTGTGGGCAATCATGATATGTGGATGAATGGATATTTTGAAAAGGAATTAAAGATCCCTGTATATTTTGAACCCAAGGAATTTGAACTTTTTGGAAAAAGTTTTTTAATTGGGCATGGTGATGGTTTAGGTCCGGGTGATAAGGGTTATAAGTTCATCAAGAAAGTTTTTCGTAACCCAGCCTGTAACTGGTTATTTGGCATTTTACCGCCGGCCATCGGTGTAGGTATGGCTGATTATTTTAGTAACCGGAGCCGGGCAAAATCTAATAACGCAGAAGAGGTTTTTTTGGGTGAAGAAAATGAATGGCTGATCGTTTATGCTAAAGAGCAACTGAAATTAGCGCATAAGGATTTTTTTGTGTTTGGACATAGACACTTGCCCATTGATTTTCGTCTGTCCGATAATAGCAGGTATATTAACCTTGGCGATTGGATATCTTATTTTACTTATGCTGTATTTGATGGCGAGGAAATGAAATTACTTTCCTGGTGCGGACAGGATCATAAGATTGTTAGAATTCCTTAAAATGAACAGAATACTTATCATATCATTATTATTTATCGCAGTCACCATCCGGGTGAATGCGCAAAAGGATAGTTCATTTGCATTGATCACTACGATTGAAGGGGATATTCAGCAGTTTAAAGTTGATAACATGGATAATCTTTACATCCTGTCTTCAACCGATCAACTGAAAAAAATAGATGCCCGCGGCGATTCTGTTGCTGTTTATAATAATGTAAAACGGTTTGGAAAACTAAGCACCATCGATGTTTCTAATCCATTAAAAGTCTTATTGTATTATAAAGATTTTTCTACCATCGTTGTTCTTGACCGCTTATTAAATATGCGGCATACCATTGATTTGCGAAAGCTGGGTATATTCCAGGTCTCTTCCATTTCCCAGGCTTATGATGGCAATATCTGGCTGTATGATGTATTGGAGAACAAATTGAAAAAAATAAATGAAGAAGGTAAACTGTTAATGGAAACGCCTGATTTCAGGCAATTGTTTGACGAAGCCCCGCAACCCCAGCATATTTTTGACCAGGATGGTTATGTGTATTTATATGACAGCACCCAGGGATTTTTTGTATTTGATTATTACGGAACGCTAAAGAATAAGATACCATATCCAGGCTGGCACAATATAACGGTAACGGCCAGGTCAATCATTGCAACAAAAGAAAACCGCCTGCAACGTTACCAGGTTAATTCTTTTGCACTGAAAGAAAATGAGATGCCGAAAGATTTTCTGCCTTATGATCATCTCCAGTTCACCGCTTCAAAAATTTATGCGCATTCCCCAAACCTGATCAGGATATTTAAATTGCCTGAATAAAAAATAATACAAGTGGGAATTTGATAATTTGAGAATTTGAAAATTGGGATTAGGAATATCAAAGTAAAATGTAAATCATTCCAACTTTCTATCTAATCCGCCGGTATTTTTCAATAAAGACTTTTGATT
>CAMPGG010000221.1 GCA_946885335.1 uncultured Chitinophagaceae bacterium | reverse complement strand
TGTGGACTGTACTGGATTCGAACCAGTGACCCCTACTCTGTCAAAGTAATGCTCTAAACCAACTGAGCTAACAGTCCAATGAAAAATGTTCGCTGTAAAAATAATGTAAGATTACAAATTACGAACGCTCCTTTCTTCGCTTTAATTCTTTTTTAATCAGGGAAAGTTCACGACCCGTTTGTCCCTTAACGGATGAATTTTCCTGTGCTCTTCTCATCAGGTAAGGAACAACATCTTTTAGCGGACCAAAGGGCAAATATTTACTAACTGAACAACCCGCTTTGGCTAAATTAAAAGTTATGTTATCGCTCATTCCATAAAGCTGGCTAAAATGTACATGATGATGATCTAATGGTAAATCTTTTTCCTGTAGTAGTTGAACAGTATACAAATTACTGTATTCATTATGCGATGCAACGATAAGGGATATGCGATCCAAATGTTCAATGCAAAATTTGGTGGCAAGGTTATAATCGCGGTCTGTAGATTCTTTATCTGGTTGAATGGGTGATGGATAATTTTTTTCCGCTGCACGTTCTCTTTCCTTTTCCAAATAAGCACCCCTTACCAATTTTGCACCTAAAATAAAACCACCTTCATTGGCTTTATCAAAACTATTTTTTAAAAACTGCAACCTGTCATGCCGGTACAACTGGTATGTATTAAATACAACTGCTTTATCCCGGTTAAATTCTTTCATCATTTGCATGGTCAATGCATCAACCGGATCCTGTATCCAGGAATCTTCCGCATCAATCAAAACACCTACATTTTTTTCAGTTGCCACTTTTGCAATGCGGTATAAACGGGCCACCACTTTATTCCATTCTTCAACTTCGGCAGGCGTCAGGACTTCCGTATGTACGTTTCCGTTATAGCCGCTATGATCTGTTGCCGCGGCATCTAATTTTTCCAGCAATGAAAACCGGGCAAGACCCGTAACCTTTACACTCATATACGGTGTATTGGGCTGCGTAGCCGCATGTTCTATTACACGGATGAATTCCTCGCATGCATGATCAAAATTTTCTTCTCCATCTTTTCCTTCCACACCATAATCAAGAATGGCCTGCACATGCGAGTGACTTAATTTCTTAGCCACCTTTGCTGTTTCTGCAAGCGTTTCACCGCCAACAAATTGTTCAAAAATGGTTGCCTTTATCAAACCCTTTACGGGTAAATTATTGTGAATGGCCCATGGCGTAATTTTTAAACCCAGGTTGACCAGCCATTCCGTATTCATTGAAGCAAATAATAAATGCGCATGCCTTAATTGCCTGTCGGTTTTACTGGCAAATGCTGTTTTAGTATCGTCGAAATCAATCTTTTCCAGGGTTTTCATATCGCTTTAAATAAGTGCAGCAAATTTAGTTGAAACGGATTAAATCCATGGACTGACTTTCATCAATCAATTATATACTTTCCGGAATTTATATACAGGCATTACCTTTGCCCAAATTAAAAAAATGAGCGGGAAAAAAGCCATAGAAAGTTTTACGATGATGACAGAAATTGTTTTACCAAACGATACAAACACTTTTGGTAATTTAATGGGTGGACGATTAATGTACTGGATGGATATTGCTGCAGCTATCGCGGCGCAAAAACATTCCAATGCACCTGTAGTAACTGCATCTGTTGACAACATATCTTTCCAGAATTCCATTAAACTGGGCAACGTTGTACATATTGAAGCAAAAGTTACCCGGTCATTTAATACATCTATGGAAATACATCTCCGGGTTTGGGGTGAGGATATTTTACAGAAGTATAAATACAAAAGCAACGAAGCATATTATACATTCGTCGCATTGGATCCAAACAGCCGCCCCCGTGCGGTAGAACCTTTGATACCTGAAACAGAAGAAGAAAACAGCCTGTATGAAGGTGCATTAAGAAGAAGACAATTAAGATTGATATTGGGTGGAAAAATGAAACCTGATGATGCCCTTGAATTAAAAGCACTCTTCTTTAAAGAATAAGAATTCCCACAAATAAATATTTATTTATCTATGGATTGCCAGTGATGCGGGCCCTGCATCATATGATGTTTGCTTTGTTCAATAGCAACCATAACCTGGTCTAAAATATCTTCCAGGCTGTCATCATAATTAATTTGCAGCGGCTCTTTAATTCTTACGGTTAACAAAACACCTTTCTTTTTAAACTTCAATCCTTTCTTATTAAAGGCACGCCAAAACCCACTGATAACAATGGGTATAACAATCGGTTTGTTTTGTTTAATTAAAAAGGCTGTTCCTTTTCTGCCGGGTGCAAAAGGTTTGGTTGTACCCTGCGGAAAAGATATGACCCAACTTGTTTGCAATGCTCTTTCTATCTTCCTTGTATCCGATGGATCCAAACCTCTTTGTACCTCTTTACCTTCGGCACGCCAGGTTCGTTTAATGGTCACTGCACCAGCTAATGCAAATAAACGGCTGATCCAGCTGCCTTTCATCGTTTCTTCTGCAGCTACATAATACACATTGGAAAATGGATTCAACAAATAGTAAGGAACACCAAGCCTGTTCATTTTGCCCCATTTTACCGCGCAAAAAATATGCAGAAAGGTGATAACATCTGCAAAATAAGTTTGGTGATTGCTTACAAATAATACGTTTTGTTTGGGAAGATTTTTCAGGTGTTCTGTGCCGGTTATTTTTAATTTATTGATGATGGCAATGCCGGGATAAGAAGCTAATCCGACAATAGCGTACACCAATTTTTTTACCAGTTTTACATTCTTTAACCTTGCTGTAAATGCACTCATCCTGTCAGTTAATTTGGCAATGAATCGTTCTCAAAAATAGCACATTAGCCTAAAGAAAGATCATTTGCAAAAATCATCCAATAAAAAAAGGTTGCCCGAAGACAACCTTTTAATTTATCAGTAAACGTTGATATTATTCTCCGCTTTCTTCTTTCTTCAATTTTTCTTTGATCTCCGCTAAAGCGCCAAGGTCACCAAGTGTTGATTTCTCAACCTTGCTTTGCATGGTCTTAATGGTTTTCTTGGTTTTATCTGATTCAACTTTCGCTTCTTTTTTAGCAGCTTCTTTTTCATCCGTTTTCACCTGTTCCCAGATGCGTGAATGAGAAACTACAATACGCTTTTCGTTGCGATCAAATTCAATTACCATGAATTCTGCAGTTTCATCTGCATTAACAGATGTTCCATCTTCTTTTGCAAGATGACGGTTAGGTGCAAAACCTTCCAGACCATAAGATAATTGTACAATAGCGCCTTTATCATCTTTGCGGCTCACTGTACCTTCATGCACAGAACCTACTGCAAATGTATCCTGCAAAGTGTTCCATGGATCTTCTTCCAGTTGCTTATGTCCTAACTGCAGTTTGCGGTTTTCTTTATCAATGCCTAAAATGATCACGTCAATGTTTTCGCTCACTTTAGTGTATTCACTTGGGTGATTGAAACGCTTTAACCAGCTAAGGTCGCTGATGTGGATCATACCACCGATGCCTGGTGCCAGTTCAACAAACACACCATAAGGTGTAATGTTTTTTACCAGTCCTGCATGACGGCTGTTTTCAGGAAATCTTGTTTCGATATCATTCCATGGATCGTCAGAAAGTTGTTTGATGGATAAGCTCATTTTGCGACTTCCTTTATCAAGCGTCACAATTTTTGCTTTATGCTCATCACCCAATTTAAAGAACTCTTTTGCATTGATCGGTGTGTTAGCCCATGTAATTTCACTTACATGCACCAAACCTTCTACACCCGGCATAATTTCCAGGAATGCGCCATAATCTTCAATGTTCACTACTTTACCAGATACTTCCTGTCCTTCGGCAATGGTATCAGGCAACACATCCCAAGGGTGTGGAGTCAATTGTTTTAAACCAAGGCTGATACGTTTTTTCTCATCATCAAAATCAAGTACCACCACTTTGATTTTTTCATCAAGCTTTAATACTTCTGATGGGTGAGAGATACGGCCCCAGCTGATATCCGTGATATATAACAAACCGTCAAGACCACCAAGATCCATGAATGCACCAAAGTCAGTGATGTTTTTCACGGTACCTTCCAGTACTTGTCCTTTTTCCAGTTTGCTCATGATCTCTGCACGCTGTGCTTCGATATCGCTTTCAATTAATGCTTTGTGTGATACAACGGCGTTCTTAATAGTTTCGTTGATCTTAACTACTTTAAATTCCATTGTTTTACCAACAAACTGGTCGTAATCCGTAACAGGTTTAACATCGATCTGTGAACCTGGCAAGAATGTTTCCATTCCAAATACGTCAACGATCAAACCACCTTTGGTTTTTGATGTTACCGTACCGGTAATAACTTCACCAGTCTTATGCACTTCAACAATGCGTTCCCATGCACGGGTAATGCGGGCAGATTTGCGGCTTAGATTCAGGTGACCTTCGCGGTCTTCTTTTTCCACCACCATCACTTCCACTTCATCACCTACTTTTAAATTTGGAATGTCGCGGAATTCGTTTAATGAAACAAGGCCATCACTTTTAAAACCAATGTTGATTACAACATCTGTTTTAGTAACACCTACTACTGTTCCATTTACTAATTCACCATCCGTAATGGCAACAAATGTGTTATCATACACACTGTCGTACTTTTCTTTTTCCTCCTGGGAATAACTGGCTACATTGCGTTTGTCAATGCTCCAATCAAAATCATCATGAGGCGTTTGTTTAGGGTATTCTTTTGCCACAGGTGCAGTTGTTGTCGCTGTAGAACTTTCTGCTCCGGTATTAGCGGCTTCAGAAGTATTCTCCTGTGCATCAGCGTTTGAGTTAACAATGTTGTTTTCGTCAGACATAATAATAATCCCGTGGTTTTTTTATCGGGGCAGCAAAGATAAGGTAAATAGCCCTTTTTACTAGTGAAATCAAAGGATTTTTGAGGATTTTAACCCCTTCCTGTTTAAAAAAATTACTTACCTAAAGATTGCACTCTTCCTGGTGTTAGAATTTGATTTATATTGAACGCCAGCATATTAATTCCATTAAAAAATGATGATTTGTTATACCAGTTTTTAAAGATAATTGTAGGTGCCTTGCTCAGGATTTTTTGCCGGGAAATTATAATAAACAAACCGCAAATATTAAAGATCCATGGTCCCGTTTTACTGGCCAGCAATCATCCCAATTCATTGCTGGATGCCATCATTATAGATGTACTTTTTGATCAGCCGGTATATTCGCTAGCCAGGGGCGATGTTTTTAAAAATCGATTAATCATTCGTCTTCTAACAAGTTTAAAAATGTTGCCGGTTTACCGGGTAAGCGAAGGCACAGAAAATCTTGGAATCAATTATGAAACTTTCGATGCCTGTAAATCCATTTTCAAAAAAAATGGGATTGTACAGATATTCAGTGAAGGTTTATGTATCAATGAATGGCGGTTAAGGCCTTTAAAAAAAGGCACTGCAAGATTGGCGTTAAGCAGTTGGGAAGATGGAATACCATTAAAAGTAATTCCTGTTGGAATAAATTACAGCAGCTTCAGGCGTTTTGGAAAAAATGTATTTATCAATTTTGGAAATACGATTACCAGCGATTTGATTGATCCTAAACTTTCCCCGGGATTAAAACACCAGGCTTTCAATAATATTTTGAACAACGAATTAACAAACCTGGTTTATGAAATTCCAAAACACGATCTGGAAAAGCAGCGGCGGCTATTGAAAAGTCCTCCATCTTCATTAAAAAAAATATTGTTGTTTATACCCTCTATGATTGGATTCATAACGCACAGTCTTTTATAT
>CAMPGG010000220.1 GCA_946885335.1 uncultured Chitinophagaceae bacterium | reverse complement strand
GTGAAAATGATAAACGCTAATCGGGATAGTTAAGATCTGTGCCGATATAGTTACCGCATTCAGCTTCCAGAAATTATCCAGCAATTTATTTTTTATATAAATCAATTTGTAAATCGGTTGCATAAAAATGACAATGCTTAAAACGGCCGCATAGGAAAGTTGAAATCCAACATCCCACAAATAATATGGATTAATGCATAACAAAATAAATGCGGAAAGAGAAAGTGTATTATAAATTGAAGTTTTGCGAGAAAAATTTTCACCCAGAACGATGCAGGTAAACATCAATGCAGACCGAAGGACGGAAGGCTGCGCACCCGCCAGCAGTGTAAATAACCATAGAAATAAAACAATGATGACAGGTACCATCCATTTGGATCTTCGGTTTCTTTTAAATGGTTTTAACAGGCTGACCAGGATAATATAGATCATGCCTAAATGCAATCCTGAAATGGCGATCACATGCACAACACCCGTACGTGTATACGCCTGAACAAGATTTTTATCCAGGTCATCTTTGTAACCAATCAGCAGGGCTTCGGCAAGACCGGTTTCTTTTTCGCCAACAATATTTTTACGAAGAATGCCGATTACTGTTTGCCGGGTATCTATTAAAAATTGTTTAAACCAATTTGCATCCTGGCCGGGGAGTAATTTGAATTCATTCGTTTTCAAATAAACCTGGTGGGTGATGTCCTGGAAAAGACAAAATCGTTTATAATCAAAGCCACCCGGATTGCCTGCGTTTTGAATGTTTTGCAACGGTTTTTGAAAGATCAGTTGTTGTCCATACTTATAAGTTTTTATAACGGAATCTTTTTGAAAATAAATGATCAGGTCACCTTTTACTTTTTTTAAAACACCATCATCATGTAACCATCTTGCAGAAGCAAGCGCTTTGTAGGATTTATTCTTCTGGATAGGATCTTCCTGTAAAGTGACGATCAAAGTTTGTTTTGGCTGATAATACTTTCCTAACCAGTTTTCATGGTTGCGGATATCCTGCATCCATGCCAGCAAGCCACCGAAAGCAGCAAATGAAATGCAAAAACTAATGCCGGTTAACCAGCCTAATTGAAATTTTTTAAAAAGCGGGAGAGCAAATAATGTAATTGTAAATATGACGGAAGTAATAAGTAATGCGGCTAACCATATAACGGTTAACTGTAACTGCCATTGCAGGATGATGCCTGCCACCAAAGGCAATAAAAGCCTGATAAAGGGTGCTCGTTTTAATATGGAAGCGCCTGCCGGTTGCATTATTCGGAACCAACTTTTTAAAAAGTTTAGGGCAGGGGATAAATATTATGGATGATTTTTCAGGAAAGCATTTTCTTGATGTAAGCTATTTGTCCCAAATGATAAATATCGTGTTGTATAATTCCATTGATCAATGTCCTGTTTTCATAGTCTCTTTCATGAACCGGGCTTTGCAGATCTTCATCTTTCATTGTATTGATCAAATTCAATAATCTTTGTTGCGTATCATTTAGTTGATCGATGCCTTTTTGCCAAAGACTTTTATCCTGGTGGTCCAATACCTGCCAGTCATTTTCTTCGAAAGATTTAACCGTTGCAGAAGATTTTTCCAACCTGTTGATAGTAAACAAACGCCAGTTGATCATATGATAAAGAAGTTCCAATATGCTGTGCTGGCCGTTGGGTTTTTGACTGGCAATATCTTCATTAATTTCTTTCAGAATAGCCTGGATGTTTCTGCCAAACCAGGGCTCTCCAGCAAAATTTTCATTTAACTGCGCCGCATACATTTTCAATTCATTGTTCATTATATGCTGATTTAAATCATTCAATAATATAAATTACTTCTAATGGAATTTTCTGCCAAATCAAATATCAAATTCAAACCTATTTTTTTAATCAAACTTTTAATGATCCGCGAAATGCCCTGGCTGCATAATAAGATTGTGCGCCATTGTGATAAAGAAATACATGATTGTAGCGGCGATCGCAAAAAAAGGCGCCACCGAGATCCCTGATTTCCGGAGGGGTTTTTATCCAGCTCGATGTTTTCAAATCAAATTCGCCAAGCTTCTGCAGCTGCCGGTATTCATCTTCTGTTAGAAGTTCAATGCCCATGTCAGCAGCCATATCAACAGCATTATTTGCGGGTTTGTGTTCTTTCCTCGATTCAAGTGCTTCGCGGTCGTAACAAACACTTCTGCGATCTTTTGGACTTTCAGCCGCACAATCATAAAAAATGTATTCCCCCGTTTTTTTATCATGGCCAACTACATCCGGCTCACCACCTGTTCTTTCCATTTCATTGAGTGACCATAATTTTTCAGTGTTTGCTTCAAGCCTTGATTGAATTTTTGCCCATTCAAGACCTTTATGGCGATGCATGTTTTTTTCAAATCGGGACTTTAATGTTTTAAGTAGTTGCTCACGCTGGGAAGATGACAGTTCCTTTTTATTGTTTTTTATCTTACTCATTCTTTTATTTTAAAAGCTTACAACAGGCTGCTAATTACAATTGGACAAATGCTTTGAATGAAACTTATTTTTTTGATGCAGCGGCAATCATTTTTTCCAAAATTTTTGTGTCCACGTCATCGAGTTTATTGATATAAAGGCAACCAACGCCGGTCTTGTGCTTACCTAATTTGGTTAATGCATCTTCGTGCCGTTTTAAATCTAT
This sequence comes from uncultured Chitinophagaceae bacterium, assembly GCA_946885335.1. Next base: position 3,124 of record CAMPGG010000220.1, on the reverse strand, counting down.
CAGGTGTAAGGAGATATTGGCTTTGCGTGGTGAAAAACCAATTTTGAACCAATCCACTTCCCTGCCGGTAGCGGGACTCTTATACCTTACATTTCCAAAACCGATCATGGAGCTGCCCCACATTTTTGGTTTTTCCTTCATTGCCTTTTCCATCATTTTAAGTATGACCTGGCTGTCTTTTCGCTTTTGTTCATTGGGTATATTTTCAATGAAACTGTCTACGCTTTCAGCAGTTTGTTTGGTTTTAATTTCTGCTAATTTGCCCATAAAAAATATTTTTTTACAAGGGGTTATTTCGAACAGGGTTGCTGGCCTGGTGGAATTGTATTTAGTCACTGAAACCACCACTCAAAGACCAGTTTTAATCATAAAATGAAGATAATAAATAAAAGTGTTTTTATTTTTCAAGGAGTATCCCGGTATACAACAATGAACAATGACTATGCGTGTGGTTTGGACGTCATGAGTGATGGTTCAACGCTGTAATTCACTGCTTTAATAATCAGCCAAAAGCAAAATATCCATTCTCCAATAGCACAGGGAATAAGGATAGCCGGGTATATAATTTTTGCCAGGTTTGGAAAAAGAAACCAAGCAAAACTGTTGAAGATATAACAGCAGCCTCCAAGCAAGAGGAGGATGCCTAAAAATTTTGGAAACATCCTGGATTTAAAAATTAAGTAACCAAGAATGAGCAGGTGAAAGCCAAAAAACAGGAGGCTGATATTATACCCCGCACCATGTAATTTTATAGCAAATAAAGCAAAAGCATTGAGCTGATTGGTATTAAATACATCCAGGTATCCAGGACCCTGTAAAAAAAATAAAGATGCGTAATGACTCAATGCGGTTAAACCTAAAATAGCGATGCTGGTAAGTCTGAAGAATGTAGAAAGTAATGACAGGTTCTTACTTGTTTCTTTAAATAATATGAATAGAATAGTTGTTACACCTATATCACAAACCAGCATCAGCAATTCACTGACAAAGCCAAACCGGAACCAAAATTCAGCAGCCAGGATATTTGCTGCGGTTATTGTTGCATTATCGTAATCAACCAGGCTGTCTCGCACAAAAACCTGGGCAATGAGTCCAAAAATGATGATCAGTAAATAAAGAAATCCGGCAATTCTTGCCATTTTTATTTTTGAATCCATTGTTTGCTTTATTTAAATACGTATGAATAAAGGCTTTGTTACAATATGTTAATCGCTTGCACTTATAAAACTCCTTTGAGTTTCAGCACCAATGCGAATTGCCATTAGGAAAGTACTGCTGGAAATTTAAATTACCCCGATTTTTTTGCTGCCAGCGTTTAACTCAGATTACATTTGCGATGTGAATGAAATTTTAGATAACCCGGTATATCATGCTTTGCTTTCTGGTGATGCAAATAAAGCTCTTGGATCTGGACAGGTGAAATTTTTTGACCCGGATGTTTCTCCTTTTGTTGGCTTCCCGGAACAATATGAAGAAGGTTTCAAAGATTTGCACCAGTTATTGACTGCGGACCGGAATATACTTTATGCAAGCAGGCAGGAAATTGATTTACCAGGTGGTTGGGAGTTGATTCAATTTATCCGCGGATCCCAGTTTTTATACCTGTCAGGTAAAAAGTTTGATAATGATTTTTCAGATATAATTCCGTTGAATTCACAACATGTGGATCAAATGGTAAATCTTGCCGTGCTTACTAAGCCGGGACCTTTTGGAAAAAGAACGATTGATTTTGGGCACTACCATGGAATATTTAATAACGATAATTTAGTTGCAATGACCGGGAGAAGACTTCATGTGTATGATTATACGGAAGTCAGTGCAGTATGTACGCATCCGGATTTTTTAGGAAGAGGGTATGCGCAGCGTTTGATTCAACACCAGGTCAATTCTATTTTGGAAGAAAAGAAGATCCCCTTTTTACATGTGCGTTCCGATAACAACCGGGCAATAGATCTGTATGAAAGACTGGGGTTTGTAAAAAATGGCAATATGAACTTTTATTTCTTTCAAAGGAAAGATGGTAAATAGAATGGTTAATAACCCGGATTATTTTGCTATAGCGATTCCTTTGAATTCCTTTTGCTGATAATAAATGGTGGCGCCTGGTAACTTCCGTTTGTATACATTCAATAATTATTTTGCAACCATTAAAAATTAAATGTTGGTATTGGTTTGATCAGTTTCCTTCAACATATTCCAGGATGTCACCTGGCTGACAATTCAAAACTTCGCATATAGATTCCAGTGTGCTAAAGCGGATGGCTTTTGCTTTTCCTGTTTTTAAAATAGAAAGATTTGAAAGTGTTAACCCCACTTTTTCTGAAAGTTCATTTAATGACATTTTTCGCTTTGCCATCATAACATCTAAGTTTATTATTATCGGCATAAGCTATATAGTTAAATCAATTTCGTTTTGAAGTTCTATTCCTCTTTTTACAATTTGTACAATTAGAAAAAGTATAACTGCCATAAAAAGCCAAACATCCGCTCCATCAATATTCAATGATTGCAGGTCGGCTGTTGTGAGCCCTTGTTTGGTTAGCCATACTGAATGTTTATAACCAAAATGAGAGAACAGCCCGATTCCTAAGGCCAGGTATGACATGGTTAAAATGAAATGTCTTAACTCCATACTGAAAGGATGGGAAATGTTTAATTTTTTTTCAGCAAAAAGTTTGATGATTAAATAAAACATGATTGCTTTTAATACGGCCACAATGATCATGATCAGCGCAATAACAAAAAAATATCCCTGGTCAAACTTGTAAAGGCTTGATAAATAATCTGAGCCTTCCCAAAAATTTTCTACACCAGCTGGGTTTATGAATAGTGTAATAATGGTATTAACTATAATGGCACCAGCTTCAACACTTAAGCCGAAAAAAAGGATCCAGGAAAGTACCTGCAATACTTTTAAAACCTGGTTAGTTGTGATTTTAATTTCCATAATAATTTGCCAGTTTGATATTAGAATTCAAATATCGTTAAAAATTTATTGGAAAACAATAAATATATGCCGATAATTAAAAAAAAATGGTTGAAATGATAATCAATCCATGACGGAAAAGGTGTTATAGGAGAAGGGGTTTGGTAGGCAGGTCCGGGTATTTGAAGTTATGCGATG
>CAMPGG010000219.1 GCA_946885335.1 uncultured Chitinophagaceae bacterium | reverse complement strand
GATTTTGTTGCAATAAACGATTTACGATAATACATTTTTTAACTGCTTACTAATCACAATTTTTTAAAACAAGCTTGCATATGAAACATAGAATTTATTGCTTGCTGCTGCTGCTATTGTCTGTTGCCATCGTCCGGGCGCAAACCAAACAGGTAACCGGGAGAGTGACCACTGAAACCGGGGATGGCATTCCAGGAGTAACTGTTACAGTAAAAGGCACTGATAATGCCACCCGCACCAACCAGGATGGAAGTTTTTCCATTAATGCATCCGGCAACAATGTGCTGGTATTTAGTTATGTGGGTTATACGGCACAGGAACAATCCGTTGGAGACAGATCAACGATCAATGTAACCCTTGTTAACGAAGTAACCAGTCTTTCTGATGTTGTGGTGATCGGTTACCAAACCGTACGCCGCCGCGATCTGACGGGTTCAGTATCATCCATCAATGCAAAGCAGTTAAAAGATGTGCCGATCAATTCTGCTGCTGAAGCCTTAGCTGGCCGGTTGGCTGGTGTGCAAATCACCGGTACGGAAGGTACACCTAATGCCGAAGTGTTGATTAGGGTGAGAGGTGGAGGTTCTATTACGCAGGATAATTCGCCCCTGTATATTATTGATGGTATCCAGGTAGAAAATGCACTCTCTGTAATTTCACCACAGGATATTGAATCAATAGATGTTTTGAAAGATGCTTCCGCAACGGCCATTTATGGTGCAAGAGGTGCCAATGGTGTTGTGATCATTACGACCAAGGGTGGCCGTAATCAAAAACCGGTTATCAGTTATAATGGATTGGTGGGTATTGATAAACTGGCTAACAAATTGGATGTAATGGATCCTTCGGAATTTGTATTGTATCAATATGAAAGGAGTCGTGGAAGTTCACAGGATGAAGCCAATTTCCTGCAAACGTATGGTCGTTTCGAAGACATGGATCTATATCAATATGTTCCTTTTGTTGACTGGCAGGAAGAAATGTTTGGTGAACCTGCCATCCGTCAAACACACAATGTAAGTCTTGCAGGAGGAAACGCTGCTACACAGTATAATTTAAGCCTTTCTTATAATAAGCAGGAAGGTGTTTTAAGAGGTAGTGATTTTGATCGCAAATTAGCCAGTTTTAAATTCGATCATACATTCAGTAAAATTTTAAAAGTTGGTTTTAATACCCGCTTTAATAATACGATCGTGAATGGAGCCGGAACATCCAATGCCGGTTCATCATCAACAAATCGTTTACGCCACAGCGTTAAATATCGCCCCATCTTATTGCCAGGCCAGGGTATTTTAGATTATGATGAGGATTATGCCGATCAAACAAATGCAAACAGCCTGGCATTGGTAAATCCTATATTATTAACAGATGCCGAATTCAGGAGAAACTATACAACCCTTACCAACCTGAGTGGCTATGTGAACCTTAATTTCACTGACTATTTAAGTTTCAGAAGCACCGTTGGTTTTGATATTTATGATGTTCGTCAAACTGCATTCGACGATACTATTACGGGTACCAGCCGGTTAAACGGATCGGGCATGCCATTGGCAAGCATCGGCACTTCCAACCGTCTCACCATCAATAATTCAAACGTATTAACTTATACAAATGCAAGGATGAAAGGCAGTTTCAGCAGCAGGAATAAGTTAAGCCTTTTGGCCGGACATGAAATTTACCAGGCACGTGTAAGAGGAGAAAACCAGCTTTCCCGGGAATTCCCGATTGGCATAGATGCACGCAAGGCACTGGCAAATATGAACCTGGGAACAAATTATATCGATAACTCACGCAGACCATCATACGAAAGTGAAAATCACCTGTTATCTTTTTTTGGAAGATTGATGTATGATTATGACCAGCGCTTTCTTACACAATTTACTTTTCGTGCTGATGGTTCTTCGAAATTTGCAGAAGGAAACAAATGGGGCTATTTCCCTTCAGGTTCTGTAGCATGGAGAGTTTCAAATGAGAAATTTTTTGAAGGAATTAAGTCGGCTATCAATGACCTGAAGTTCCGGGTTAGCTATGGCGAAGCAGGAAATAACCGTATCGGTGATTTTTTGTATCTCACCCAATTTAATTCAGGTACACAGTATTGGTTAAACGACCAGATGGTTACCGGTTATGCACCATCTGACCTGGCTAACGAAAACCTGGTTTGGGAAACAACCGTAACCCGTAATGTCGGTATGGATCTGGGTTTTCTTCGCAACAGGTTCCAGTTTTCTGCGGATGTTTACCGCAATACCACGGAGAATTTATTGGTAGAAGTTCCGGTGCCCACGTCTTCCGGTTATACAACACAGTTACAAAATGTAGGTGCTACTTCAAGTCGCGGCGTTGAATTTCAATTATCCGCAGCCGTTGTTGCCAAAAGGGACTTTACCTGGGATGTAAATTTTAATGCTTCATTTAATAAGGTTAAGGTTGAAAGCCTGGGTACTTTCCAGGATTTCTATTATAGAAATTCAGGATGGGGTTTTTCAAACTCTCCCGCTGATTATATTGTTAAGGAAGGAGAACTGTTAGGTTCAATGTATGGATTTGTAACGGATGGATTTTATACATTGAATGATTTCGATTATACTAATGGGGCCTATGTATTGAAATCCGGTATTGCCAGCAATCAGAGCTATACTTCTGCAGCACCTGCACCCGGGCGCCTGAAATTTACTGATCTGAATAATGACGGTGCTATTACCGAAGATGATAAAAAAATTATCGGTGTGGCACAACCGAAATTGTTTGGCGGTATCAACCAGCAGTTCAGGTATAAAAATTTTGACCTTAGCATATTTGTAAACTACCAGGTTGGGAATGATGTGTATAACGCTAACAAACTGGAATTCACCAGTGGTTACCAGGGCAATGCCAACCTGTTGGATATTATGAATAACAGGTGGAAGACCATCAATGCGAATGGTGTGGTTGTAACTGATCCGGCAGAACTGGCAAAATTGAATGCAGGTGCAGAACTTTGGATTCCAGGTGTTGCAAGTAACTCATTTATTCTTCATTCATGGGCTGTTGAAGACGGATCTTTTGCAAGGATAAATAACATCACGCTGGGATATAACCTGCCACAAAATATAGTGGACCGCATTAAAATGCGTTCTGCCAGGATCTATGCTACCGTAACGAACCTGGCTGTACTTACCAATTATTCGGGTTATGATCCGGAAGTAAGTACTCGCCGCAGAACGCCTGAAACGCCAGGTGTGGATTATTCAGCTTATCCACGCAGTCGTTCCGTAGTATTTGGGTTAAATCTTTCCTTATAAAAAAAAATTAAAAATAAACAGATGAAAAATATTTTAACCAGGTCATTTCCTGCCTTCGCAATGGTTTTGATGATTGTCGCGGGATTTTCATCCTGTAAAAAATACCTGGAAGTGGAACCTGTTTCTTCCTTTGGTACCGATTACGTTTTTGATAATGTGATCAATGCTGAAAAGGCAGTGCTGGGAACTTATTATAGCCTCACGGGCGACCAGGGATATGGTATTCGTCTCAGCATGTATTATACTTATGATACGGATCTTATGATGGGACAAGCAGGCAGGAATGATAATGAACGCCGGGATATTGCACATTATAATGCCACGCCGAATAATACCCAACTTCCGCGTCCTTTTAACCAGTTATATGACGGGGTGGAGAGAGCCAATCTTTGTATTTATAATATTCCATTAATGGATGAATACAATAACGGTAATGCACAACAGAAAAATCTTTTGAAGCGATTGCATGGAGAGGCGCTTACATTAAGAGCTCAATTTTATTTTGAATTAATCCGCAACTGGGGAGATGTTCCTGCGCAATTTCAACCATCTGCACTTGAAACAGATTTATTTAAAAGCAAAATGGATCGCGACAGTATCTATGACCGCTTATTAGAGGATCTCCAATTAGCAAGCACTCTTGTTCCATGGCGTTCAGAAGTGGCCAAAGATGAAAGGATTACACAGGGTGCAGTAAGAGCTTTGCGTGCCAAGATCGCTTTATTCAGGGGTGGTTATTCTTTAAGAAGAAATAAACAGATGGAAAGAGGAAGCAATCACCTGGCATATTACCAGATTGCTAAAGACGAAACACAAGCAATTATACAAAGCAATCAGCACCAGCTGAACCCAAGTTATGAGTCTGTGTTTAAAAATTACATAGCCGGCAAACAAATTGAACCCAATGGGGAAGTGGTTTGGGAAGTTGCCATGGGTGGAGGTAACAGTGCGTTGGGCGACAGTAAGCTGGGATATTATAATGGACCACGTTCTAATAACAATGGTAATTCGGCACTAACGGTATTGCCTAACTATTTTTACATGTTCGATCAAAATGATTTGCGCAGGGATGTCATGTGTGTTCCCTATTTTATACTGGCTAATGGCGCAACGGTAACTGCACGGACCGGAAGAAATTTAAACGTGATGATGGATGGAAAATTCCGGAGAGACTGGATCCCGGATGGTGTTATAACAGGTCCTCAATATTTTGGCGTTAACTGGCCATTGATCCGTTACTCAGATGTTTTATTAATGTTTGCCGAAGCGGATAATGAATTAAGTGGAGGTCCGACACCTGCTGCCATTGCAGCTTTTGAAGCGGTCAGGACAAGAGCATTCGGAGGTGATGTTTCTTTGATAGGAACCACGCCTGCTACAAAAGATGCTTTTTTTGAAGCGATTGTTAAAGAACGGGCACTGGAATTAGGCGGAGAAGGAATCAGGAAATATGACCTGATACGCTGGAACATGCTGGGTGAAAAATTAGCTGAGACCAAAGCGACTATTATAGCTATGGCTAACAGGCAACCACCTTATGATCAATTGCCTGATTACATGTTTTATAAGCAGGATTCACCGGAATTAATATGGGCTAATCCATCTTATTACGAACCCAATCCATTTGGTACTTCCGCTCCTGCTGGCTTCACAAGAGTGGATTGGGTAAGAAGCAGCCTGGAGTCGACCCTGATAACCAATGGTGGATATGCTGAAGGATTTGAACCGAATAAAAGAGAATTATTGCCTATACCACAGGAATCAATAGACGCAAATCCAAGGCTTTCCCAGGATTATGGTTATTAATTTTTCTAAGATAAAATTTGAAAAATGAGAAATAAAAAATTTGGCTTGCAATTAGGTAGCTTATTTGTTCTGCTGGCCGTTATGTTTACAGCTTGTAAAAAAACGGAATTCGATCCGAATTTTGAACTGCCGCGCCAGTTTAAACCGGGTGATATCAATGTAGCCGCAGGGGAAATTCAGGCAACGCTTTCCTGGTCACCATCATTGTTTACACAAGGAACCAGTTATACCGTGGAAATTTCAAAAGACACTTTGTTCCAGGGTCCGGCCCCGATTGTAAAAGTTGTTGATACGGCCAGGGTTGTTGTAACGGATGATGAACTGGAAATCAATCAAAAATATTTTGCACGGGTTAAAGCAAACTCTTTGAATAACACTGCAGAATCCGGTTGGGTTTACAGTGAAAGTTTTATGATCACCGGTGAGCAGATATTTTTTGATGTACTGGACGCGGAGTTAAAAGACAACAGCGTAATTCTGCGTTGGCGACCAACTGCAGGATTAACAAAAATTGTTATTACACCAACAGGTGGCACACCTGTGGATATACCACTGACTGCTGCAGATGTTGATGATGAATTTAAATTGATTGAAGACCTGGATGAATTAACAGAATACTCAGCAGAAATCTTCAGGGGAACAGTCAGTAAGGGTTTTGTAAGTTTTACCACTAAAGAAAAAAGTATTTATGTTGTGATATTGAACCCGGGTGATGATAT
>CAMPGG010000218.1 GCA_946885335.1 uncultured Chitinophagaceae bacterium | reverse complement strand
ATTAAACAAAACCAAAGTAGAACCGCCGCAAGTGGGGAGATAGTTTAAGGTTTAGAGTTTAGGGTTTAGCGTTAATCGGTGTTTTATTATATGCCCACCTTTACTACTACTATGAAACCCAGTTGCGTCGCACTCTTCAACGTATTGTTTGCTATTGGGCATATTCGAAATTTCCAAATGCCTGCCTGATATAATAAAAAAGCCTTCCCATTAAAATTATGGAAAGGCTTTTTTTATTTAGTTGATATCAGAATGCTTTTTTTGGCTCGCCGGTAATTTCAACTTCAGTTACAGGTCCATATTTTTCAACCAGCTTTTTGATGTCAGCTGAACGTCCCACCATCACGAATTGTAATTTATCTTTTGGAAAATAAGTGGCGATGATCTCTTTTGCCTTTGCCATCGTTAATCCATCAACATTCTTTTGAAAATTATTAATAAAGGATTCATCAAATTTATACCAGAACATTTGCGTCATCAATGAAGCCAGCTGGCTGCTGGTTTCATAACGGGGAGGGAACTGTCCTTTTACATAATTCTTGGCCGATGTTAATGAAGTTTCATCTACGCCCTTTTTGTGCAGCGCTTCCAAAACTTCCAGCGCTTTATCAATTGCCTGTTCGGTGGTTTCTTTTGCAGTAAAAGTAGAAATGGAAAATGAACCGCCAGTTTTTAAAGATGTAAATCCGCTCCGGGCACCGTAAGTAAGTCCCGTGTTCACTCTTAGTTCATCGTTCAGCATGGAAGTAAAACGGCCACCGAATAAGGTGTTGATCACTTCAATTGCAACATAATCCGGGTTATTACGGCTGATGCCAGGTGCACCGATATAAAATGTGGTTTCTTTAGCATCATCTTTGTTGATCAGCAACACACGATTATTAACAGGTTTGCTGATCGTTTTTTTGGCCAGGTCCGTACCAGGTTGATTACCCTTCTTCCAACCGGAAAAAAGTTTTGTTACCATTTCTTTCATTTCCTTGCTGTTAAAATCACCTGCAATTGCAATGGCCGATCCATTGGGAATATAATTTGCCTGGTAAAAACGCTTAAGATCATTTGTTGATAATCCTGAAACCGTACTTACGGTACCATTGATAATATTACCATACACATGATCCCCATATAAAAATTTATCAAAGTAAGAGCCTATCACTGCTCTTGGACTTTCTTTTGCCTGCTCTAATTGAACAAGGGTTCTTGATTTTTCTTTGGAGAATTCAGCCGTATCAAACACAGGGGCTGTTAATAATTCCTGTATGATGTTTAATACTTTATTTCTATCCTTTGCTGCAAAAGTTGCGGATAAACCAGCCGACTCTTTAGAAGCATAAGTATTAACAGAGGCTCCTATGAAATCCAGTTCCTCATCCAATAAAGTTTTCGGAAAATTTTTAGTTCCATGTTTTAATGCTGTGGCTGTAAGTGAGGCCAGGCCTGCTTTTTCACCATCATAAATTGCGCCGGCGGGCATAATAACAGAAACACTGATGGTTGGCACTTCATGCTGTTCTACCAGGTAAACTTTCAACCCGTTCTTTAAAGTGAATTGCTGGTATGCAGGTAATTTAAAATCCTGCGCTGTTATACCAGTAGCTATCAGCATGCAGCCCATTACCAAACCGAGATATATTTTTTTTATTAATTGCATTTCTTAAATAATTTAAAATTGGTTCAATTTTTTTCCGGTTCTGTTATTTACTGGTATCTGATTTCAATATACCCACTGTTCTGTTTTTCACATGCAGGTAAGTGTTAGCCACTCTCTGAATATCTTCAGCCGTAACTTTATTGAACATTTCAGGCGCTTCAAACATTTTCCGGTAATCACCAAAGAACACTTCATAAACACCGATGTTATTTGACTTTCCGTTAATGGTTTCAACCTGGCGATAAAATTCAACCAGTTTCTGGTTCTTTACTTTCTGCAATTCTTTTTCGGTGATGCCATCTTTTTTAATTTTTTCTATTTCAGCATAAACCGCATTTTCAAGGTCATTTTCATCGATGCCTCTATTGGTCATGGCATAAACATTAAAAAGGGTTGGATCAAAACTTTCCTGGTAATTAGAAAAAACCGCAGTTGCCAGTTGTTTGTCATCCACCAATGCGGAATATAACCTGGATGAATTACCACTGCTCAGGATATCGTTTAATAATACCAAAGCATAATAATCTTTATGTTTTGCTTCAGGCGCCCTGTAAGCAATATTTATGTATGGTGTGTTCACATCTTTTTCCAACAAAATTCTTCTTTCGCCTGTTTGCGGCGGTTCAATAATATTAACAGCAGGTGGTGCCGGTTGCGCCGGAATTGGTGCTAAATATTTTTCAGCCAGTTTTTTTACTTCCTCCATTTTCATAGCGCCGGAAACAACCACCACGCAATTATTGGGAGCGTAATAAGTTTTGAAATAACGTTCAAGGTCAGCCTGTTTCCAATTCTTCATATCATCCAAATAACCGATCACCGGCCAGTGATACGGATGCTCCTGGAAGGCCTGCGCTTGTACGGATTGTGTTAATAAGGTCCATGGAGAATTTTCCAGGCTTGTACTTCTTTCAGAGATCACCACGCCCCTTTCACTTTCAACCATGGAGGAATCAATACTTAAACTTGAAATACGATCAGCCTCCAGATCGAACATCACCTCCGCTGCTGATGCAGGAAACCAATCGGTATAAACCGTGATATCTTCCCTTGTATATGCATTATTGGCACCGCCATTAAATTCCATGGTGCGGTCAAATTCTTTGGGACCATATTTTTTTGCGCCATTGAACATCATGTGTTCAAAAAAATGCGAAAGGCCCGTGATGCCCTGGTACTCATTCCTGGAACCCACCCGGTAAAACAGGTACATGTTGGCGTTAGGAATGGAAAAATCTTCCACCACCAGGAATTTCATACCATTATCGAGTGTAAAACTTTGCACATCATCAGCCTTTAACTGTGCATTAGCCGCAATTACCAGCAGCAGGCAAAAAGAAAAACATAATTTTTTCATATATATAATTTGAAAGTGGCACTAAACTAAAGAAGACAATTTGACAATTTGGTAATTTGAAAATGGAAAGAAAGTACAATTCAGAATCAAAAATCCTTACTTGATTATTCATATCAATCAAAAAGTTTCAAACATAAGATTTTGCATTTTGACTTTTGACTTTTGAATTGGATTTTATATTTGTGTTACTCGTTTTCTTTCTCCGCTTCTTTTTCTCTTTTCCTGAAAAAACCACGTAATAAAAAGTTGTGTTGAAGCGCCTCCATGTTTTCATCCAGTTTTTTTGTACTGGTTTCTAAATTTTTGATGGTGGCTTTCAAACTGGCAGCAGTTTCTTTATCCTGCAACATAGCACCAGCCGGTGTATTTTTATCAGTCAGGCTGGTATTTACCGTGTTCGAAGCCGTTTGCAGTGATGCCATCACTTCATTTGCTTTTTTTGACAGTTGATCAATTTCTGCTACACTGCTGCGCAGGTTGTTGAAAATAACAGTATCTGTTACCAGGTCATTTGCTAATGTACCTTCCTTTTGCAACTGGCTGGTGTAGGCAGATACATCGCGACTGATCTCTGTAGCATTACTGGCGGCTCTTTGCAGGTTGGCCAATGCCAGTTCCATACTGTTGCTGAGCGTTTCATCATTCAATAGTTTTCCAATGGTTCCCTCTCCGTTGGCCAGCTTACTGCTGATCTCTTTAAAATCACCGGTAATGGATAAAAGGTTTTCATTGTTTGATTGAAAAGTGGCCATCATATCTTCCATACCCGCAATCTTTTCTACTGCCAGTATATCGCCATCATTCACTGTGGGAGATGAAGGCGTGCCACCATATATTACAATGATCCTGTTACCTATTAATCCATCACTGCCTACTTTGGCTTTTGCATCTTTATGAATATAAACCTGCATCTTTTCATCCACACCCATGCTGACAGCTACTTTACCATCTTCATTAAAACGTACGTCTTTTACTGTCCCTATTTTTACACCGTTAAGCCAGACATTGCTGCCAGCCTGCAAGCCTTCAACATTATCAAATATGGCTTTGAGGTTTACCGCGTTACTGAATGACTTTTTTTGGCCTGTTAAAGTAATAACGCCAAGAATGAAAATCAGGAGGCCTATTACTACGAATATGCCAATTACAACTGCTCTTGTATTTTTTGAGGACCGCATCAGGTAATAAAATTGTAGTGATAAAAACTTTGTATCCGTTCATCATCTGTATCAAAAACTTCTTCGAAGCTACCCTCCCGGGCAAATTGCCCATCGAGTAACATGGCAACCCTGTCGGCGGTTGCCTTGGCACAAGTTAAATCATGCGTAATGATAATGGATGTTGTATGATATCTTTCCTGTACTTCGTTGATCAGGTCATTGATTTCAATGCAGGTTATCGGATCGAGTCCCGCTGTAGGTTCATCATACAACATCACCAGTGGTTGCATAATGAGCGTTCTTGCAATACCAATTCTTTTTCGTTGTCCACCCGATAATTCAGAAGGCATCTGGTTAATGGCTTTGGAAAGAGAGACTGCTTCAAGTACTTCTTCAACTTTTTTATTTATTTCACTGCGCCTGAGATTTGCATTGCGAACCAATGGAAATTCAAGATTCTCCCGCACCGTCATACTATCATATAAAGCGCTGTTCTGAAAACTAAACCCGATCTTCAACCGAAGCGCCATTAATTGCTTGTGATTCAGTAATTCAACTTCTTCATCCAAAACCAATACGGTTCCCCTGTCAGGTTTTAACAAACCGGCAATAATTTTTATGAGTACTGATTTGCCGGTTCCTGAACGCCCCAGCACAACGACATTTTCGCCTTTATGAACAACAAGATCAATACCACGTAAAACTTCATTATCGCCAAATGCCTTATGAAGATCACTAACGTGTATCACTTCTTTTGACATATCGATATGGGTGTGAATGGGCATCAGGCTAAACGGATATAATTAACGATTTGTACAATCAGAATTTCTTCAATAAAAATTAAAAACATAGAAATTACCACCGACATATTTGCGGCCTTACCAACACCCTGTGTTCCCTGGCTGGTATTATAGCCCTGGTAACTTCCCACAATGCCTATGGTAAATCCAAATACAATGGAGCGGATAACAGAGGATGTAAAATCCAGGAATGTTATTTTGCTGAAGGCGTTGGTAAGAAAAATGGAAAAGCTGGTTTGCTCTGTCATGGTAATATCCAAAAACGCACCCATCAAAGCCATAAACCCGGTATAACACATTAACAAGGGTATCATGAGTGTAGTTGCCCAAACACGGGTTACAACTAAAAATTTGAATGAATTAACTCCAGAAACTTCGATTGCATCTATTTGTTCCGTCACTTTCATTGAACCCAGCTCCGCTCCTATGCCTGAACCAACCTTACCAGCACAGATCAATGCGGTAACCAATGGAGCCAGCGCACGGATAATGGCAATGGCTACGAGACTGGGAAGCCAGGATGTGGCACCAAATTCAGCCAAAGACGGTCTTGATTGTTTTGTAAATACAAACCCCGTAATAAATCCGGTCATGGATATTAAAGCCAGTGAACGATATCCTACCTGGTAACTTTGCCTGATGATTTCACCAAATTCAAAAGGAGGTTTAAAGGCTTCTTTAAAAAAACGGAGAATAAACATGGCCACGTCATGAACTGTACCAAAAAAACCATCCACTTTTTTAGAGATCACATACTTCATATGTTCAAAAATTCGGCTGCAAATTAGGCCAATCTGAAAAACTTCTGTCTTTTATAATATTTTCAGGAGTATATATGCTGT
>CAMPGG010000217.1 GCA_946885335.1 uncultured Chitinophagaceae bacterium | reverse complement strand
CGGGAAACACCGGTAAAATATTGCAGGTGCTTCTTTTTGTTTGTGAACATTTCTGTTACCCAGCGGCTAACAAGAATACCACAAAACATAGAAAGCAGAAGACCGATGATCTGCGTAGTTGCAAATCCTTTTACAGGACCCAGTCCAAAGTAAAAGAGAATAATCGCGGTAAATAAAGAAGTGATGTGTCCATCAAGTACCGGAGGTAATGATCGCCTGTAACCTGCATTAATTGCATCTAAATATGATCTGCCCCGCGTTAATTCTTCCTTGATCCTTTCAAATATCAATACGTTGGTATCAACCGCCATACCGATTGTTAATACCAAACCGGCAATACCAGCAGCTGTTAATGTTGCACCTAAACCAGTCAGGATACCTACGGTAAATAATACGTTTAAAATAAGCGCAATGTTAGCAACCCATCCTGAGGTATTATAATATACCAGCATCAAAATAAAGATGACTACAAACGCAATTATAAAAGCCATAGAACCGCCGCGGATAGCATCGGCTCCTAATGTAGGTCCAACTCTTTGTTCCTGTACAATCTTTGCGGGTGCAGGTAGTTTACCTGATTTTAAAATATTGGAAAGATCCTGGGCTTCTTCAACGGTGAAGTTTCCGGAGATGGTTGATCTGCCACCACTGATTCTTTCATTGGCAATAGGCGCAGAATAAACCAGGTCGTCTAACACAATGGCAATTGGAATTTGCTCTCTTGCACTCTTCTCTGTAATGGTTTCCCATGCACGTGCACCGGATGTATTCATGGTCATACTTACCATCGGGCGGCCACTGGTAGGATCAAAATCCTGGGAGGCACCAATAACGGTCTCACCTTCGATAGGCGCTTTATCACTACCGTATGTTTTTAAAACATACATCGGAATAATATTGGAAACCTTGCCTTCGAAACGTGGAGGAATACCATAAACAAATTTTGCATCAGCAGGGAACTGGTTACGGATGGATGGAATTTCCAGGTAACTTCTTACCAGTGCAGTATCTTTTGATTGCACCGCGAAAAGAGCACCACCACCACCGGGTTGTAAAAATTCAGAAAGAGATCTTCTGCCAAGTGTGTCTTTTACAACATCCGTTGTTTTAAGTTCTTCAGATAATGACAGATCGGCCGAATCAGTGGCAGGCGTTGCAGCTACAGCAGTTGTATCCGTTTGCGGTTTGGTTGTATCGGTTGATTTGATACCACGCATGTAGTTATCAAATTCATTATCTGCATTGATAAATGAAGCCTGTAATTCTTCAGGCTTATAAGTTTCCCAAAATTGAAGATTGGCAGATGATTGCAGGTAATTACGAACACGCTGTTCATCCTGCATACCTGGTAATTCAACGGTGATAATTCCTCTTTCCGGGTCAGGATTAATGGTTGGCTGCGCAACACCAAACTGGTCGATCCTGTTACTTAACACATTGAAAGTTCTTCCGAATGCATCGTTGGCTTCTGAACGAATAGCGGCAATTACTTTTTCATCATTATCATTGATGCTGATCTTATCCTGGTTGGCAGTGGCAAAGATGGATGCGAGCCTGCCATCGGGATTTAATTTTTTGTATTCTTCAACAAACAAAGTGATGAAATCAGCGTTGCTGTTTGCTTTACGCTTATTGGCATTTTCTAAAGCCTTATTGAAATTTGGATCTTTTGAATTGTTAGCCATCGCTCTTAACAAACCAGAAAGTTCAACTTCCATGGTAACGTTAATGCCCCCCTGTAAATCAAGTCCAAGGTTTAATTCATTTTCTTTTGCCTGCTGGTAAGTGATCATTCCCTGGGGACCTACCGTAACATTTACATCACGGGTGCTGTCCAGTAATCGTTTTAAACGATCCTGGTAAATGCGGTCAAGGGTGTCTTTGTAAAGAGCCTGTAGTTCTTTGTTGTCAGGGTATTTTTGTTCAGCAGTAGGGTAAAGTGCTTTCACATAACTTTCCGCACTGGCTTCCATTTTATTTTCATGTCCACGAACAAACCAGGTGAACGAGAGCTGATAAACCGAGTAAATGATCAGCAAAATGGTAAAAAAGCGAACCAAACCTTTCAGTTGCATACGTATAACAGTTTACGGGATTTTTAAGGACGGCAAAGATAATGTTTTCAAGTATAAGTCAACCAACCTTTTGGGTTAAAAGTCATTGGGATAAGTCATTAGTTCTCAACGGTTTTACTCCTTAAAAGCGAACGAGCTTCAAAACAGTCATAGTGCTATCATTTCAATTGTTGTGGAATAACGAAAGAATTATGTTTTTATGACAATTCTTTTTTACACCTGGTATTTTAATATTTTTTGCTAGAAAATTTGAAAAATAAAGTTCAGATTACTTGTTAACTGCATGTATAAATTATTCGTGCAATTACGTAAGCACCGGGAACTTTTAAATATTGAATCCCTATTTTTGTTTCTATCTTAATTTTTTCAAATATGCAATTATCCAGTTTATTAGATCGGTTTAGTGAACCTGAAACGCTTAGAATGGCCCGGTTGGGGCGGGAACTTAGGGAAAAGGGAATTGATATCATTGACCTTAGTTTAGGCGAACCTGATTTTGATACACCAGAACATATCAAAGAAGCTGCTAAAAAAGCGATAGATGAAAACTGGAGTCATTATACGCCTGTCGGCGGCTATATGGAACTTAAGGAAGCTATTTGCCAAAAATTTAAAAGAGATAATGGGCTGGATTATAAACCGGAAAATATCGTGGTTTCTACGGGTGCCAAGCAAAGCCTGGCCAATGTGATCCTCAGTATTATTAATAAAGATGATGAAGTTTTAATCCCCACACCTTATTGGGTTACCTATTCAGCGCTTGTACAATTAGGTGAGGGAAAAGTAAAATTGATAAAGGGTAAACTTGACAATCAGTACAAATTAACTGCAGCCGAACTGGAAGCTGCCATAACGCCGCAAACCAAATTGTTTATTTTTTCTTCACCCTGTAATCCTTCCGGTTCGGTTTACAGCAAGGATGAATTAGCGGCATTGGTATCTGTTTTTGAAAAAAATCCACATGTATTTATTATTTCTGATGAAATATATGAGTACATCAATTTTGTAGGCGGACATCAAAGTATTGCCAGTTTCGAAACAGTGAAAGAACGTACCATTATCATCAATGGATTGAGTAAAGGTTTTGCCATGACAGGCTGGAGGCTTGGCTATATTGCAGCCCCGGCTGCCATTGCCAAAGCCTGCGAAAAATTGCAGGGACAATTTACAAGTGGTACAAATGCAATAACTCAACGTGCCGCAATAACTGCACTCACTTCTTCATTAGAACCCAGCTTTGCCATGACCCGCGAATTTGTAAAACGCAAAGAAAAAGTGCTTGAATTAATTAAAGAAATTCCTGGTCTTCGTTGTGCAATTCCTGACGGTGCCTTTTATATTTTCCCGGAAGTGAATCATTATTTTGGCAAATCAGCCGGGGATCATAAAATAAATAATGCGGATGATCTTTGTATGTACCTGCTCAATGAAGCACATGTTTCAACTGTAACGGGGTCAGCATTTGGGAATGATGAATGTATTCGCATTTCATTTGCAAACTCCATGGAAAAAATAGAAGAAGGTTTTCGCAGAATTACAAAAGCATTTGCACAATTAAAGTAGCGCAGCAAAGAATGTATGTTTGATTATTCCCGATTTATCGGCCTGACAAAATTAAATTAAAGAACAGATGAAAAAAAGCGGGTTTAATCTGGCTACTTTTTTCAGGCAGGGAATCAAACGCAGAATCATTCCAAAAAGAATGTCTGAATTGCTGTTGCATTACTGCAACCTGCTCATTCCTTTCTTGCTATTATTTGCCTTCCTGCTGGTTATGTACGACCTGGGATTTAAAACTTTTCGCAGTGTAAATAATAACCTGGTAACCGGTTTGAAAGTTTTACTCATCGGCTTATCAATATTGATGGGCCTTCGTTTTTTGCTGGAATTATTTTCTGTAAAAAGATTAAAGGCCCGCATATTTAACCTGGTAATATGGCTGATCGTATTGTTTTTACTGGCTAAAGTAATGGACCTGCAGGCAGAAGGCCTTTTAGTAAATACCAATCGTTTTTTGCTGAATAAAATACTGGTTAATGTACTGGTCATACTCGTATTCTTTATAGAAATATCTTCCGTTCTTCAATTGATATACCGGCGTGGAGTAAACCCGGCACTTCTTTTCATCAGCAGTTTTGTTTTTTTAATCGTTATGGGTACCATCCTATTGTATTTACCCAATGCAACCAGCATCGATATATCACCGTTAGACGCATTTTTTACTGCTACAAGCGCAGTGACACTTACAGGACTAATGGTGGTGGATTCGGGAAGTTTTACAACGTTTGGGTTGGTAATTATTCTCCTTTTAATTCAGATTGGTGGATTCGGTATCATGACTTTTGCCGGTTTATTGGCTTATGCAGTTTCGGGTGGTGCTTCTTTTCGCAGCCAGCTTGCTTTTAGGGAAATGATGAACAGGGACCGAATCAGTAATATTATTCGTTTCGTTTACCAGGTCATTATTGTAACCATTTTTTTTGAAGCCATTGGTGCAATATTTATATATTTTTCAATGGATGCCTCTTTGTTTGAACGCAAACTGGATATGGTGTTTTTTTCCATCTTTCATGCAGTTTCGGGATTTTGTAATGCGGGTATTACTACTTTATCTTATGGCTTATATGAACCATCTATCCGGTTTAATTACCCGTTACAATTGACGATAGCGATGCTCATCATACTTGGTGGAATGGGTTTCCCAATAGTATTTAACCTGTATGGTTATATCAGGATCAAGGCAAAAAACATTTATCGCAAAATTTTTAAAATTCCTATGCGGGATCATATACCACGTTTAATAAATATCAACTCCAGGTTGGCATTAGTTGTAACGGGTATTTTAATTGTTATTGGCCTGGTATCTTATATAATATTTGAACAGGGAGCTACATTAAGGCAGCACCCAACATTTATTGGAAAATTAGTAACTAGTATTTTTGGCGCTGTTACACCAAGAACGGCTGGTTTTAATACAGTTGATATGGCCGTACTATCGTTTCCAACAGTAATGATATATATGCTATTAATGTGGATAGGCACTTCACCAGGATCAATGGGTGGTGGCATTAAAACAACTACCATTGGTGTTGCCGTATTAAATGTGCTGAGTGTGATCCAGGGAAAAGATCGTACTGAATTCTCCGGCGCAGAAATTTCTCACCGTTCAATCAGGAGATCTTTTGCTATAATATTGATTTCATTTGCTATTATAGGTGTCGCCATTTTTTTAATTTCCATTTTTGATAGTGATAAAGGTTTATTGAAGATCGCTTTTGAAGCCTTTTCCGCGTTTTCAACGGTGGGCCTTTCACTGGGTATAACTGCCGATCTTAGTCACTTAAGTAAAATTGTCCTTATCCTTTCAATGTTTATTGGCAGAGTAGGCGTGCTGACAATATTTATAGCATTTGTTCAACAGAGCCAGCAATTATATTATCGTTACCCAAAAGAAGAAATTACTTTTTAAAATTGTAAACATGAAATTCATCGTCATTGGTTTAGGAAATTTTGGATCTTCTTTATCTCACAGGTTGACTTCGCTGGGACATGAAGTGATTGGTGTGGATTCGAATCTGGAACATGCCGAAAAATATAAAAACCAGATCACTCATACATTGGCGTTAGATGCCACCAATCCTGAAGCCATCAAACAATTACCTATGAAGGATGTGGATGCTGTTATTGTAGGTATTGGTGAAGATGAAGGAGCGGTGATCATGACGGCGGCATTGCTTATACAAATGAAAGTAAAACG
>CAMPGG010000216.1 GCA_946885335.1 uncultured Chitinophagaceae bacterium | reverse complement strand
TTTACCTATAACCTGGTTCACATGGTGGAGAATATTCTTCACCAAAAAACAGATGTATTCAGGAATGACCAGTTGCCGCTGGAAAAAGTAAAGGACTATGATAAGATCATTCTTTCTCCTGGTCCGGGTTTACCATCTGAGGCAGGATTGTTATTGCCGCTGATCAAAGAATATGCATCATCCAAATCCATATTGGGTGTATGCCTGGGTCACCAGGCTATTGGTGAAGCTTTTGGTGCAGGCCTTGTCAATCTTTCTACCGTGTATCATGGAGTGGCAACCAAAATATTTTACAGTGATCACAAAAATGAAAAAGGTCAAGTTTTGGATAACGTTCATCCGTCCCCGTTATTCCGGGGTTTACCTGAGGAAATGGTGGTTGGCCGGTATCACAGCTGGATCGTGGATGAAATCAATTTTCCAGCAGAACTGGAAGTAACGGCAAGGGATGAAAACAATTATATCATGGCACTGCAGCATAAACAATTTGACTTGCAGGGTGTTCAGTTTCACCCGGAAAGTGTATTGACGCCATTGGGTGAAAAGGTGCTGAGAAACTGGTTAAAACAATAGTTTAAATGAAATGTGCCATCGAAATATTTTTCTCCAATAATGATGTTTAAATGGCACATTCAGGCAATTAAAATCAATGAATAGAAACAGATGAAAAAAATTCTTCAATATTTATTTGAACATAAAACATTGTCCCGCGAAACTGCAAAGGAAGTGCTGGTTAACCTGGGCAAAGGCGTTTACAATGAACATGAGATCTCCGCCTTCATGACCATCTTCCTGATGCGCAGTATTACCATCCAGGAATTGCAGGGGTTCAGGGATGCATTACTCGAACTTTGTGTGAAGGTTGACCTGGGTAATCATTCAACCATAGACATAGTTGGAACGGGTGGGGATGGAAAAAATACATTTAACATCAGCACACTGAGCTGTTTCATTGTGGCAGGTGCAGGAAAAAAAGTTACAAAACATGGCAATTATGGCGCTACATCGGTGAGTGGTTCTTCAAACGTAATGGAACAACTCGGATATAAATTCACCAATGATAATGAACGTTTAAAAAAACAATTGGATACAGCTGGTATTTGCTTTTTGCATGCGCCGCTTTTTCATCCTGCTTTAAAACAAGTGGCACAGATCAGGAAAAATTTGGGTGTCAGAACAATTTTTAATATGCTTGGTCCACTGGTCAATCCTGTTAATCCTGCCTGTCAATTGGTGGGTGTGTACAATCTCGAAATGGCAAGAATTTATAATTACCTGTACCAGCAAACAGGAAATAATTTTATGATCATTCACAGCCTGGATGGTTACGATGAAATTTCACTGACGGGTGATGTAAAAGTGATATCTAATGAAGGCGAAAAGATAATGACCCCAGAAGAATTGGGTAAACGTATGGTTAGTGCATCGGATATTCATGGTGGCAACAGCGTGGAAGAAGCCGCGGATATTTTCCGGAAAATCATATATGGGGAAGGCTCCTGGGCACAAAATGCAGTGGTATTAGCCAATGCTGCCATGGCTTTGTATGCTACCAAAGAATATAATAATTATGAAGATGCTTACCAGGCAGCCGTCGACAGCCTGGAAAGCGGTAAAGCAAAAAATGTATTGGATAAACTGGTTTCACTGCAGTAAATGTATAGCATAACTAACGGTCATGAACATCCTGGAAAAAATCATTGCACATAAAGAAATTGAAGTAGCAAAAAGGAAAGTTGAAGTTCCTGTTGGTTTGCTTGAACAAAGTCCTTTTTTTCAAAGAAAGACTTTGTCCTTGCAACAAAGTCTGTTGGACAGATCAAAATCCGGGATCATTGCAGAATTCAAACGCAGGTCACCATCTAAAGGAAACATCAATGAAAAGGCAAATGTTGAAGAAGTAACCCGTACATATATGCAGGCTGGTGCAGCTGGTATTTCTGTTTTAACGGATAAGGAATTTTTTGGTGCTTTAAATGGAGATTTCGAGGTTGCCCGTCAACTAAATATACCCATCCTGCGTAAAGATTTTATGATTGATGAATACCAGGTTACCGAAGCCAAAGCTATGGGCGCCGATGTTATTTTATTGATCGCAGCCTGTCTTACACCTGCAAGGGTTAAACAGCTGGCCAATTTTGCACGCAGCCTGGACCTGGAAGTTTTACTTGAACTGCATGGTGAGGATGAAATGGATCATATCTGCGATGAAATTTCTATGGTAGGTATTAATAACCGCGATCTTAAAACATTCACCGTTGATATCAGTCGCAGTATAGCCATGGCCGGTCAATTAAAAGATCAAAAAATATTAATTGCCGAAAGCGGGATTAATGATGTTGAAACCATAATTTTATTACAACAGAACGGGTTCAGTGGATTTTTGATTGGTGAACATTTTATGAAACAACCCGACCCAACGATTGCTTTTGTTCAATTTGTTCAACAATTAAAACAAAAGCAGCATGCGAATTAAAGTTTGCGGAATGACCCTCCCGGAGCAGGTCAATGCATTGGATGAAATGGGTGTGCAATTTGCCGGTTTCATTTTCTATCCAAAATCACCCAGGTATATTGGTAACCGGATCTCTCCCCAAAAAATGAAAGAGATCAAAGGGCAGATCGCCAAAGTGGGTGTGTTTGTAAACACGCCATACGAAGAGTTGATGGAAACGGTTGATCATTACAGGTTGGATATGGTGCAATTGCATGGCGATGAATCAGCACATTTTTGCGATAGGGTAGCTAATTATGTTACAGTCATTAAAGCATTCCGGTTAATGGAAGACGATCCGCTTGAATGGATGATGCGGACTTTTGAAGATTCATGTGACATGTATCTCTATGATACCCTGGGTTCCGGTTATGGTGGTACTGGTAAAAAATTTAACTGGAACCAGCTTAGAAATGCATCGCTTAATAAATTATATTTTCTGAGTGGTGGTATTGAGCCCGGTGATGTAAGCCAGTTAAAAAATTTTGAAAAAGAACCAGTGGCTGAAAAATTATTGGCAGTTGATATAAACAGCCGGTTTGAAATCAGTCCCGGTGTAAAGGATATGAAAAAAGTAAAAGATTTTGTGAATGAATTAAGTGGTGAATGAGTTTGATTAAAAGTTAATACTATAATGATGCGTGTTAAATATCAAAACCCTGATGCGTTGGGTTATTACGGAAAGTTTGGAGGTGCATTTATTCCTGAAATGCTTTATCCGAATGTGCAGGAATTACAACAACAATACCTGCACATTATACAAAGTGAAAGTTTTAAAAATGAATTCAGTTTGTTGTTAAAAGATTATGTAGGTCGTCCTACACCTTTATATTTTGCGCAGCGATTGAGCAATGAATTCAACACTAACATTTTTTTAAAACGCGAAGATCTTTGTCATACCGGTGCTCATAAAATAAATAATACGATCGGGCAGATTTTATTAGCCATTGCATTGGGGAAGAAAAAAATCATTGCAGAAACAGGAGCAGGTCAGCATGGTGTTGCAACGGCTACTGTTTGCGCCTTAAAAGGATTAGAGTGCATTGTTTTTATGGGTGAAAAGGATATGGAAAGACAGGCCCCGAATGTGGCCAGGATGAAAATGCTGGGTGCAACTGTTTTACCTGCAAAAAGTGGAAGCAAAACATTGAAGGATGCAACCAATGAAGCTATCCGTTACTGGATCAATCACCCCGATGATACCCATTATATTATTGGCAGTGTGGTGGGGCCGCATCCTTATCCCGATATGGTGGCTCGTTTTCAAAGTGTGATCAGTGAAGAAATACGCTGGCAGTTAAAAGAAAAAACCGGGAAAGAAAATCCTTCGCATGTAATTGCATGTGTGGGTGGTGGCAGTAATGCGGCAGGTGCGTTTTATCATTTTTTGGAAGAGAAGGATGTAGAACTCATTGCCGTTGAAGCTGCGGGACAAGGAGTGGAAACTGGATTCAGTGCAGCTACTACTGCTTTGGGTACAACAGGTATTTTGCATGGCAGTAAAAGCCTGCTGATGCAAACACCCGATGGACAGGTTACCGAACCGCACAGTATTTCTGCCGGATTGGATTACCCGGGTATCGGTCCCATGCATGCGCATTTATTTGAAACCGGCAGGGCCAAGTTTTTATCGGCTACTGATGATGAAGCATTGAAGGCAGCATTTCAACTGGCACAGTTGGAAGGTATTATTCCCGCGTTGGAATCTGCACACGCATTATCTGTTTTAAATGATTTGAAATTTAAAAAAGATGATTCAATAGTCATTTGTTTAAGTGGCCGTGGTGATAAAGATCTTTCAGCATACATGAAAGCCATGGAAAAATAATGGATCAAATCATAGTTAAAAATATAGAGATCATTGCATTTGAACCAAGCCTGGCAAAGGAATTTAAAGACTTAAACATAGCCTGGTTGAAAAAGTATTTTGAAGTGGAGCCGGCTGATGAAAAAGTTTTGAATGACCCGCAGAAAGAGATCATCAAGAAGGGTGGATTTATTTTTTTCGCCAAATCTGGAAATACGGTAGCCGGCACCGTTAGTTTGCTTAAGTTAAATGAAGATGTTTTTGAATTGGCAAAAATGGCAGTGGCTGAATCATGGCAGGGAAAAAAGATTGGTAACCTGCTAATGGAATATTGTATAGATTTTGCCAAAAAACTGGATGCGGCAAAACTGGTTCTTTATTCAAACAGAAAATTATTACCGGCATTACATCTGTATAAAAAGTTTGGATTTATTGAAGTGCCACTTGAAAATTCAGAATACAAAAGATCAGATATCAAAATGGAGAAAGTTTTATCATGAATCGATTAGCAGAATTATTTAATAAAAAGCATTCACATGTGTTGAATATATATTGCACCGCGGGATATCCTCAATTGAATTCAACTTTGCAAGTAATGAAAGCCTTGCAGGCAATTGGTGCGGACATTATCGAACTCGGTATTCCTTACAGTGATCCATTGGCTGATGGACCGGTGATACAACATAGTGGCAGCATTGCCTTAACTAATGGAATGACGATCAAAAAACTTTTTGAACAATTAAAGGATTTCAGGAAAGATATAAGCATCCCTGTTATACTCATGGGTTACCTGAACCCGGTTTTACAATATGGATTCGAAAAATTTTGTGCCGATGCATCGGGTATTGGTATAGATGGTTTGATTTTTCCTGATATGCCGGAACATGAATTTGAAAAGGAATATGGGGCAGTCATGAAAAAATATAGTCTTGATTTTATCTTTTTAGTCACACCCGAAACATCAGCGGATAGAGTAAAAAAACTGGATGCATTAAGCAGTGGATTTTTATACGCCGTTTCTTCTTCGTCTACAACAGGCAGCGACAAGAATATGGAAGAAGTGGTTGGTTACCTGCAACGGTTAAAAAGTTATGGATTAAAAAATCCAATCCTGGCAGGATTTGGAATTAAGGATAAATCGACTTTTGATGCTGTGTGCAAGTATGCTAATGGAGGCATTATAGGCAGCGCATATATAAAAGCGTTAGAAGGTGAAACGGATATTGAGCAAGCTACAAAACAGTTTTTATCGCCAATCATTTCAAATAAAAATTAGCAACCAGTGAACCTTTCGATAATTAAATACAATGCAGGTAATATTCAATCAGTGATGATTGCTTTGGAAAGATTGGGTGTAAGTGCAGTAGTTACAGATGATGTGGAAGAAATTAAGAATGCGGACAGGGTTATTTTTCCTGGTGTAGGTGAAGCAAGTACCGCTATGGATTATTTAAAGGAAAAAAAGCTCGATGAACTGATCCGCGATTTAAAACAACCTGTTTTAGGAATTTGCCTGGGCATGCAGCTTTTGTGTGATCATTCCGAAGAAAATGATACGGAATGCCTGGGAATAAT
>CAMPGG010000215.1 GCA_946885335.1 uncultured Chitinophagaceae bacterium | reverse complement strand
AATTCAAGGATCTCACCCTTAACATCAACCGTAATTTTTTTCGACAGGTCACCTTTGGCCACAGCAGTAGTTACTTCTGCGATATTTCTTACCTGCGCGGTCAGGTTGCTACCCATCTGGTTTACGGAATCAGTCAGATCTTTCCATACACCCGCAACACCTTTTACTTTTGCCTGTCCGCCTAATTTACCTTCCGATCCCACTTCAAGAGCCACCCTGGTAACTTCCATGGAAAACAGGTTTAACTGTTTTACCATATCATTTACTTCTTTCGCAATTCGTGCAAACTCTCCCTGTAATGCCTGCTCGCCAATATGCAATGACATTTGTTGTGATAAATTTCCTTTTGCAACGGAACTGATCACATGAGCAATTTCTATGGTGGGATGAACAAGGTCAGAGATCAGTGTATTGAGTGAATCTATTCCAGTGTTCCATGCGCCTTTAGATGATGGCGCTTCGATACGTTGTGTAAGCTTTCCTTTTTTACCAATCGTATTTCCTGCTTTGGTAAATTCCTGCATCATCTTTTCATTCAACGAAATGATTTCATTGAGAGTGTCACAAATTTTACCGGAAAGACCAACCTGGTCTAAAGGCATTCTTGCAGAAAAATTTCCATTTTTTACTTCCGTCAACACTTTTAATAATAAACGGGCATCCATGTTATCCATTTCAGAAGAGTCAATAACATGATTATTGACCATTTGCTTCACCGGCTTTTGAACAGCTTTTTTACTGGCAGTTTTAGCTGCAGGTTTTTTCGAAATTTTTGCACTTCTGGTCTTGGTTAATTGACCGTTAACCTGGGTGGATGCTGACTTTTTTTTAATGCTCATTTAGGGCAGTTAAAGGGTTTTAATACTAATGATTTTATTGAATACATTGATAAATTGTAGAGTTTTTTCTACAATAAATTCATTTTAATGATATGCTGTAAAATATTCGTCCAGATTAAATTTTTTATATAACCAATTTAATTAAGTGATTGAGCCTTTTTAAATAGATTCTAACATCTTTCAGTTGAAAACATTAGACCAAAAATTAGTTTCGGATATAAAATCCAATGATATCAATTCATTCTTATGAAACAAAATTCTATGAAACAGGATTTTTCAAATTTAGCAAGCGCATTTTTTTTAACAAAAATTCTTACAGTTTTATTATTAAAAATAAATGATCTAATGAATTAACCTTTTCAATTCTGGATTTTAGGGAAAGTCTTATTATCATCAAAATAGAATAAGTGCAAAGAGCCTGATTGTACGATTTATTTTATGTGTTATAAGGAAAGATTAATTTAGGGCATGTTTCCTTGCAAAATAATATTAATGATTTGTGTGATTGCAATTTCGGCTTGCAATAGCAATGACAGCCATAATGCAGTTACACTAAATGATTCCGCGCATAATTGCATGGAAGCAGGCCCCAGGTTTTCGGGAGAAATTATTGATGAAAATATAAAAAGCAGTGATGATACTTCTCACTCAGGCATGGTATATATTCCAGGTGGAACTTTTATGATGGGAGGGGATAATGAACAGGCCAGCCAGGATGAATATCCAAAACATTCCGTAAAAGTTTCACCTTTCTGGATGGATGAAACTGAAGTAACCAATGCACAGTTTAAAGCTTTTGTTGACGCTACCGGTTATGTTACTACTGCAGAACAAAAACCAGATTGGGACGAGTTAAAAAAAACGCTTCCGCCTGGTACACCTGCACCTCCGCCTGAAGCATTGGTGCCTGCATCATTGGTTTTTCACCAGGCCAGTGGGCCGGTTGATCTGAATAACGTTAATGCATGGTGGCAATGGATTCCGGGAGCTAATTGGAAAAACCCTCAGGGACCCGGATCAAATATCACGGGTAAAGAAAATTTTCCGGTTGTGCATGTCAGTTGGTATGATGCGATGGCCTATTGCAAATGGGCCAATAAAAGGTTGCCCACTGAAGCTGAATGGGAATTTGCTGCAAGGGGCGGATTAATAAATAATATTTATCCATGGGGAAATGAACATGTAAATAAAGGGGAGACAAAAACAAACAGTTGGGAAGGTGAGTTTCCTTATTTGAATCAGCAAAAAGATGGTTATATCAAATCTGCTCCTGTAAAATCATATGCTCCAAATTCATACGGGCTTTATGATATGCCAGGAAATGTTTGGGAATGGTGCAGTGACTGGTATGATGCAAATTATTATCAAACAATTTCAAATACTGTTGCAGTGAATCCTGCCGGGCCTCAGCAAAGCCTGGATCCGCAGGAACCTTATACACCAAAGAAAAGTTTAAGGGGCGGTAGTTTTTTGTGTAATGACAGCTATTGCAGTGGGTATCGCGTTGCAAGGCGCATGAAAAGCAGCCCCGATACGGGTTTGGAGCACACCGGTTTTCGTTGTGTAAAAGATGTTTCAGATAAAAAATAATTTTCTTAAATCAATACAAAAGTCCATAATGAAAAAACTTGCTGCCATCATTTATTTAATATTTCTGCATTCATTAATTCTTTTTGCACAATATCATCCCACCCAGGAGAATATAGAAAGCCGTAAGCAGTTCCAGGATAAAAAATATGGTATGTTTATTCACTGGGGCTTATCCAGTTTATTGGGTGATGGTGAATGGGTGATGAATAACCGCAATATTAAAGTTGTTGATTACACCAGGTTGCAACGCACATTTAACCCGGTTGATTTTGATGCCGCTAAATGGGTGACTACTGCAAAAAATGCTGGAATGAAATACATCGTATTTGTTAGCCGGCACCATGATGGCTTTTCTAACTGGGATACCAAACATGCTGATTGGAAGATCACCAATACGCCTTATGGAAAAGACGTTTTGAAAATGCTGGCTGATGAGTGTAAAAAGCAAAATATGCCATTGGGGTTATATTATTCAACGCTTGATTGGTACCGGGATGATTATCCAAGAGAAACGGGAAGAACCGGCCAGGGAACTGGTCGCACAAAAGAATCCAATTACGCATCATACCTGCAATTCATGAAAAACCAATTGACTGAATTGTTAACCAATTACGGTGATATCATGTCCATTTGGTTTGATGGACATTGGGACCAGACGAACCCGGAGGGCAATACAGACAGATCATCAAGAATAGATTGGAAATACGATGAAATTTATTCACTGATCCATCAATTGCAACCGCAGTGCCTGGTTGGAAACAATCATCATTTATCACCTATAGCCGGCGAAGATTTTCAAATGTTTGAAAGAGACCTTCCGGGTGAAAACAAATCAGGATTAAGTTTTCAAAAAGCATCCGATGAATTACCGCTGGAATCATGTGAAACCATGAATGGTTCCTGGGGTTACAATATCACGGACCGGAATTATAAATCAGTAAACCAGGTAATACAACTATTGGTTGGTGCCGCGGGGCGAAATTCAAACTTGTTATTAAATGTAGGTCCCATGCCAAATGGTGCCATTCAACCGGAATTTACAGATACGCTGGCTGCAGCAGGTAAATGGCTTGCTCAATTTGGTGAAAGTATTTATGAAACAAGAGGCGGACCTTTGGGACCACAAGCATGGGGCGTTACAACGCAAAAAGATAAAAAGATCTACCTGCATATTTTTAATAAACCTGGAACAAATACTATTTTACTCCCGGGTGTAAATGATAAAGTTAAGCAGGTAACAGTTTTTGGAACAGCTCAAAAGATTAAATATAACCAGGCTAAAGAAGGACTGAGTATTTCATTAAACGATGTAAATATCACGGGACCGGATACTATTGTTCTTGTAGAATTTAAATAGTGAGCATTAACGTTTAGGGTTTAGCGTTTAGTGTTTAGATTAACCGCTGTTCAAAGATTTTCTATTTTATTCTTATTTAATGTTCTGTATTTTTAAAACCAATTTCATTCAATCAATACAATAATCCATTAAAGAATGACAAGACTCTTTTTATATTTTACCCTATTGCTTATTGTTAGTTGTAATGCCACCAGTAAAATTCCGCAAAATGACTGGATCCAATTGTTCAATGGCAAGGACATGAATGACTGGACGATCAAGATCAGGAATCATGCGTTGAATGAAAACTTTGGCAATACTTTCAGGGTTGAAGATGGTTTATTGAAAGTGCGTTATGATCAGTATGAAAACTTCGATGATCAGTTCGGACATATTTTTTACAAAGACAAATTCAGTTCATACTTACTGGCTGTGGAATACAGGTTCACAGGCGATCAGGTAAAAGGAGGTGCAGGCTGGGCCCTGCGAAACAGTGGTGCCATGCTTCATGGACAATCACCGGAGACCATGGCGCTTGAACAGGATTTTCCTGTTTCTCTCGAAGCACAGTTTTTAGGTGGCGATGGTCAAAATCCCCGGCCTACAAACAACCTTTGTACACCCGGCACAAATGTATTTATGCATGATAGTTTATTCACCCCGCATTGTATCAATTCTTCATCAGCAACTTTTCATGGAGATCAATGGGTTCGTGCAGAAATATTAGTGCTTGGTGATTCTATTATGAAACATATTGTAAACGGCGATACGGTGATGGTTTATACAAAGCCGCAGTATGACGGAAGGGATCCGTGGACACAACGCCTGGACAAAAAGGATGGCGTAACTATTAAGGAAGGCACCATTTCCCTGCAAAGTGAAAGTCACCCGATCGATTTCAGAAAAGTTGAATTATATAATCTGGAAAAGTTTACGAGCGATCCAATAGAGCTGAAGAAAAAGATAAATCAATTACAAAGACGTTAACCTGGTAAATCGTTTGCGAAAAGTTAAGTGTAATATGTAAAACGTTTTTCGATCTTTCTAACCTGTGAGATATTTCCCAATCTTAAGGTTTTTGCATTTTAACTTTTAAATTTTGACTTATTGTTAAGGTGCAAATATTTTCATTCTTCTAATCGAACAGTCTTGCAAAGTGGTTCTCTAAATGATTGCGCATGCCATTCCTGAATTGTTCCGGGTTCCCGTTTTCCAGGATCGACACCAGGTCTTTATGTGAAACGAATGTTTTTAAAAGCGGTTGTTTTTTTAGCAGCCCGCTGTGATGCACATAATCAAAAACAGGCAGCAACATTTTTTGAAACTTTTTCAGTGTACTGTTCCCCGTTATTTCATACAACTTTCCATGAAAAGCAATTTCATGTTCAATATTAAAAAGATGGTATTGAGTTGCGGGAGGCTCATTGCTGACAATCTCTTTTAATTGCTGGATGTCCTCTTTTTTAATACGATGAAACAGCAGGTCCGCCATGCCTATTTCAAGCACTAACCTGATCTCAAAAATTTCTTTTAAAGTTTCCTGGTCCAGGATGTGAGGGTTCATGCTCTTACTCATCATACCAAAAAGATCAGGGCTGGTAATTACAGAGCCCTTCTTCTTTTTAGATTCTATCAATCCCATAATTCTTAACCGGGTAAGCGCTTCCCTGATAACTGTTCTGCTTACGCCAAGTCTTTGGGCCAATTCAATTTCTTTTGGAATAACGTCACCCACAGCGAGTTTTCGCTCTTGTAAAAGTTCCACCAGGCTGGCTTCTACTTTATCTACCAGCGAGCTGGTATCAACTGTTTTTAATAAATGTGGCAGGAGAAAAGGTTTAAATTATGTAATACTTATTCGAAGTTAAATCATAAACGCAAAAATCAAAAAGTTTTTATTCAACTCTTAATCTGCTTGAAATCAACCAATTAAAATCAAATAAATTTTTTTTGGAGAATAAAGATAAATTCTGTTAACTTTATTATGTCATACATAATACTCATCTAAAAAAATTAATGCTGTATGAGAAGTGCTGCTTATCTCAAATTAGGATTACTTGGTTTTTGCTTCCTGCTAAGCTTTTCAGCCTGGTCCCAGGCCAAAACAATATC
>CAMPGG010000214.1 GCA_946885335.1 uncultured Chitinophagaceae bacterium | reverse complement strand
ACCATAATATTTTCCAGCACCGTTTGTCCATCCAGCATGCGGATAATGCGGTGACTGTAACGGGCGTCATGTTCGGAGTGTGTTACCATGATGATGGTCGTTCCCTGCTCATTCAAATCGGTTAACAACTGCATCACTTCATTGCCATTGGTGGAATCCAGGTTACCTGTGGGTTCATCTGCCAGGATTAATTTAGGATTATTTACAACGGCCCTCGCAACAGCAACCCTTTGTTGCTGACCTCCTGAAAGCTGCTGCGGGTAGTGGTTACGGCGATGCATGATCTTTATTTTGTCCAGCACCTCTTCTACTTTTTGTTTTCGTTCGGCTGTCTTCATGCCCAGGTAAATCAGCGGCAATTCAACATTCTCAAATACGGTCAGTTCATCTATCAGGTTAAAACTTTGAAACACAAAACCAATATTTCTTTTACGCAGGTTTGCTCTTTTACGTTCGTTGAAATCAACTACTTCTGTTCCGTTAAAAAGAAAACTTCCACCATCGGGATCATCCAGTAAGCCAAGTATATTTAGCAGTGTGGATTTACCGCAACCAGAAGGACCCATCACGGCAACAAATTCACCTTCTTTAACTTCCAGGGAAAGTTTATTGAGTGCAACGGTTTCAACATCTTCGGTGCGATAATACTTTTCAAGATTTGTAATGCTGATCATGGTTTTTAATTTTCCGGTTGTTTTAATTATTTATAAGAAATAACGGGTTGGGTAATGTTATGATGGATGATGATTTGCATGAATGATTAGCTGTTACCTGTTTGGGTGTATTTTTTATCGCAGTAAAGCATAAAAAGATCATAACAAGCCACAGCATTGTAAATTTCTTTTTCATACAATTTATTTTAAAATAAGCTCCTGCATATCACCATAATTTTCATAGCTGGATGTAATTACTTTTTCTCCTTCTTTTAAGCCTGACAATACTTCATAATAATCAGGATTTTCTCTTCCCAGTTGCAGGTCAACCCGGTATGCTTTACTGCCATCTTCACTTAGTTTAAAGATCCAGTTACCTCCTGTTTGCTGAAAAAATCCGCCTTTATTGATCAACAAAGCCTGTGTTTCATCGCTCAGTGCAATGCGTATCTGTAAACTTTGCCCGCGGCGAATGCCTTCAGGCACTTCACCAGTAAAATTCATATCAACCTGGAACCTGCCGTTGTTAACCTGCGTGTAAACTTTATTGATTTTTAACGGGTACATTTTCCCTGCAATGGAAGCTTCGCCTTCCTGTCCAACCACGATGCGAGAAATATAATGTTCATCAATGTCAACCCGTACTTTATAACCGCTGATCACATCAATCTGTCCCAGTCTTTCTCCTTTTGTTTTTGACTGGCCTATTTCCGCATCGAGGGATGTTAATTGTCCGTCAACCGGTGCACGAACGATCAGGTCGCCCACTTTACGCCGCATCAATGATAATGCATTTTGCATCCGTGCATAAGAAGAAGCCATTTGACCGATCTGCTGCTTATTCGAAATTTCATCCTGGCTCAATGTCTGGTCGTTTAATTTTTTTCGGCTTTGCTGAAATTTGTAATTGTTTTCAGAAGCTTTGAATTCTTGTCCACCAATTACTTTTTCTTCATACAAATGCTTATTTAATTTATAAACCCTTTCAGCTTCTGCCAATGCGTTTTCAACTTCCGCTTTCTGGTTTAACTGCTGGATGGTATTTTGAACCGCGTTGTTTTTTGTGTTTTGCATTTGTGTCAGCACTTCAAAAACGGCTGTCTCCTGGTTGGCAAGACTTAACTCGAGATCTGTATTTGAAAGTCGCAAAATCGGTTGTCCTTTTTTTACGAATGCGCCGTCTTCAACAAATTTTTCTTCCACCCGGCCGCCTTCAATGGCATCCAGGTAAATAGTAGTGACCGGCAGCACCACACCGTTCACGGGAATAAAAACCTGGAACGAAGATTTTTTCACTTCAGAGATGGTGATCCTTTCACTTTGTACATTCAGCCTGCTTTTGCCGGAAGTAAAATACCAGCTTGCAAAGATCAGCAAGATGAGGGCTGCAATGCCGGCAATGGTAAGTATTCGTTTAGGTGTCCAGGTCTTTTTTTCTATTTTTCTATCCACGGTCAGGGAAAAATTTTAGCGGTGTACTTTTAAAAGGATGTAAATCCTTGCCAGGTTATTGATATAATAATGCCAATCATAATAATCATTCATTCTCAATGATTTGGATAATGTCCAATCTACGAAACTGTTCGTTACCGGACACCCGGTTGTATCAAAAACGAACACTATTTTTCTGCTGGTATTTTTCTTTTCCGTTCAACACTTTTTATTGTTCATTCAATCTTTCATAATTGTAGTTTCGTTATGCATTCATTTTGATTTCATATGCAATTGAAAAAAGCAACTGTTTTAATTATTGATGATGATGTTGACGTACTGACGGCTGTGCGTTTATTATTAAAACCGGAAGTAAAGGAAGTTGTCACGGAAAAAAACCCGGAGAATCTGCGAAGCCTTTTATCAAAACAAACATTCGATGTCATTTTACTGGACATGAATTATAACAGTTCTATCAACACAGGTAATGAAGGTTTTTACTGGCTGAATAAAATCAAGAGCTGGGGATCCGATGCATCTGTTATCATGATCACTGCTTATGGTGATATTGATTTGGCCATCCGATCGCTGAAAGAAGGTGCATTTGATTTTATGGTAAAACCTTGGCACAATGAAAAACTGCTGAACACCATTCAGCTTGCATGTAAAAATAAAGATGCAGGATACAAAGAACAGGTATCCATGCATGTTAACGGATCCTTTGAGGGGTCTGACCTGCTGGGAGAATCGGAACCGATGCAGGATCTTTTTTATAAGATCAAGAAGATTGCACCGACCGATGCTAATATTCTGATCATTGGCGAAAACGGCACGGGAAAAGACCTGATCGCCAAAGCCATTCACCAGCAATCGCTGCGCAATCAAAAACCATATATAAAAGTTGACCTCGGCGCACTCACTGAATCTTTATTTGAAAGCGAGTTGTTCGGCTACAAGAAAGGAGCGTTTACTGATGCACGTGAGGACCGTGAGGGCCGTTTTGAATCCGCTAATGGCGGCACTTTGTTTTTGGATGAGATCGGGAATATTTCCCTGCACCAGCAGGCCAAACTGTTAAGTGTTTTACAGAACCGGCAGGTAACACGGCTTGGTTCAAATCTGCCAATACCCATTGATATCCGGCTGGTTTGCGCAACCAACGTACCCATGGCGGAGCTGGCCAATGAAGAACGTTTCAGAAAAGATTTGATCTACCGCATCAACACGGTGGAAATTGTTGTACCTCCGTTAAGAAAAAGAGGACAGGATATTATTTTGCTGGCTACACATTTCACCCATATTTACAGCAAAAAATATTTAAAAACAGGATTGGAACTGGATAAAGGTGCACAGGAAAAATTATTGAACTATCACTATCCCGGTAATGTTCGCGAACTGCAATACGCTATTGAAAGAGCAGTGATCATGAGTGAAGGTTATTTGCTTACCGCAAATGATATCATCTTTTCACCGCTTGAACCCGGAACGCCTATTGAAGATGAAACAACCCATACCCATTTGGGAACCGTTGAAAAGAATACCATACTGAGAGTGATAGAAAAAAACGGCGGCAATATTTCAAAAGCCGCAAAAGAATTGGGCATTACCCGAACTGCCTTATACCGGCGGTTAAATAAGTATGATATCTAACAGTAAAAAATAACGGCCAATCAAATTTCAACACCGGGAATACATACAGCATGCAAATAAAAAAATATGAATGGTGGATTATTTTACGGGTAATGTTTTTATTTATTACGCTGCTGGTAACCTCCTATATTATTGTCAGCGGACGCTACAATTTTCTTTTTCTGCTGATTCCCTTACTGGTTTACCAGGTAATGGAATTCATACAATTTCAGCGAAAGGCGCAGAAAGAATTAAACCAGTTTGTAGAAGCTGTGCATTACCGTGATTTCTCCACCCATTTTGATGTGAAGCATGCACCCGCTGAACTGCAACCCATGCGGGAAGGATTTAACGAGATCAATACCACGTTTAAAGTGATCAGCAAAGAAAAAGAAACGCAGTACCAGTACCTGCAAAAAATACTGGAGCTGGTTGATACCGGCAT
Organism: uncultured Chitinophagaceae bacterium; assembly: GCA_946885335.1. The sequence continues at coordinate 1,739 of CAMPGG010000214.1, read as the reverse complement.
ACTCTCCTATGAAATTGCAACCGGAGATGTTGTCTGGATGAATGAAAGTTTAAAAAAAATGTTGCAACTCCCCTATCTTAAAAATGTGCAATCCCTCAACAGGCGCTATGCGGATATATTTGAAATAGTAGACAAATTATTACCGGGTGAACATAAGATCGTAAAAGTCCATTTGGAAAGGGAAGTCTTTAAAGTTTATTTATCGGCCACGGCATTCCAGATAGATGGCAATAAATACAAGCTGGTAGCTTTTCAAAATGTGAATGAGGCGCTGGATGAAACGGAATCCGGTGCATGGCAACGTTTACTGAGTGTAATGACCCACGAGATCATGAATTCTATTGCACCCATTTCATCACTGGCTAATACCATGAAGACCAGGCTGCAGAACCGCGACATGACGGAAGGTGAAAATGATAATACACTCGAAGATTTGGAAATTGGTATTGATACCATCAAACGCAGAAGCGAAGGCCTGTTGAAATTTGCGGAGACATACCGTAACCTGAATAAGATCACCACGCTTAATTTGCAACAGGTTTATATCAGGGAATTGTTTGGAAATATTCACCAGTTGATGCAACCAACCTTTGCACAAAAAAATATAGAGCTCGAAATCATTTTGCGCAATCCAAAACTTTCTTTGCAGGCAGATGCCAGTTTGCTGGAGCAGGTATTGATTAACCTGGTAGTGAATGCCATTGAAGCCGTTAAAGAAAAAGAAGATGCCAAGATCATTTTATCGGCCGACCAAAGCAGCAATGGTAAAATCATTTTAAAGATCGCCGACAATGGCCAGGGCATACCCGAAGAAATGATGGATAAAATTTTCATTCCTTTTTTCAGCACCAAAAAACAAGGCAGCGGCATTGGCCTCAGTCTCTGCAAACAAATCATTATTCTTCATCGTGGCATTATCCAGGTGCAATCAGTTGTTGGCCAGGGGACGGTTGTGGCGTTGCAGTTTTGAACTGTTTGAAGAAGCGGTGCCGTGATAAAAGATAAGTATAAAAAAGCTGTAACAAATTCTCCTAATACAAATGCATGTTTGATTATTAACAGACAACTTTAAGATAGCGTTCCGTAAGTCAGTTCAGCTTTATTGACATAATTAATCAACGAGGTTATGTTTTTGACTTTTAATTTTTTAAAAATATTGTGCCTGTGAGCCTGGACGGTTTTGAGTGTAATATGCAAAGTATCTGCAATTTCCTTAGATGAATGACCTTTTTTTACATATTGTAAAATTTCTTTTTCACGCAAACTTAGTATTCCTAAGTCTGGATTCTGAGATTGACTGGTCAGCAGGTGTAAGGATAATTCATTTTTTATTTCTGCGCAGATATAATGATCTCCATTCATAACTTCATCAATCGCAGTAAGAATTTCCTGGTGTGATGAATTCTTCGTGACAAAAGCGTCTGCCCCGTACCTGATAGCTTTTTGGGCATAAGAAGGATGGACATGCATGGACAATACTATTATTTTGGATTTTCGGGAAGTTTTACCGATGTCCGAAATAATATCTAGCCCGGAACCATCCGGCAGATTTACATCCAGTAACACAATGTCTGGTTGTAAATCACCTATGATATCCAAAGCCTCTCTGCAACCAGCAGCTTGCCCAATCACATTGTACTTTACATTTTTATCAAATAAATCTATCAGTAATTCCCGTAATAACTGGTGGTCTTCAACAATTACAACCGATTTTTTAGTCATATCAGTCTTATTAAAGT
>CAMPGG010000213.1 GCA_946885335.1 uncultured Chitinophagaceae bacterium | reverse complement strand
ATTTCATATGAAGAAGTACTGATATTTAAAGCTAATGTAAAAGAATTTACAGCTTTAAACGTTTCTTTTAACGTTATCATGTTATTAATGTTTGTGGTTTCCCTTGCCGCACCGTTGTTTTAGCATACCTTTGCGCCTCCAAAAAATAGAGTGAATGAATATTAGAAATATTGCCATTATTGCCCACGTTGACCACGGTAAGACCACTTTGGTTGATAAAATTTTACATCAAACAAATGTTTTCCGTAGCAACCAGGAAACTGGCGACCTGATCATGGATAGCAACGATCTTGAAAGAGAAAGAGGCATCACCATTTTCAGTAAGAATGCCGCGGTGGTATACAAAGATGTAAAAATTAATGTAATTGATACACCGGGTCACTCCGATTTTGGTGGTGAGGTGGAAAGAGTTTTAAAAATGGCCGACGGTGTTATTTTGCTGGTTGATGCCTTTGAAGGACCAATGCCACAAACCCGTTTTGTTTTACAAAAAGCATTGCAACTGCATTTGAAACCCATTGTTGTTATCAATAAAGTGGATAAGCCAAATTGCCGTCCCGATGAAGTGCATGATGCGGTTTTCGAACTATTCTTTAACCTGGATGCTACTGAAGAACAACTTGATTTCCCTACCTTTTATGGTTCCGGAAAAAATGGCTGGTTCAATGATTCATTAACTCCCTCAGAAGATATTACTCCATTATTAGATGGTATCATTAAATATGTTCCTGAGCCAAAGATCAGTACAGGTCATTTGCAGATGCAGATCACTTCGCTTGATTACTCTAGCTTTTTAGGACGTATTGCAGTTGGTAAAGTTGCCCGTGGAGTTATAAAAGAAGGTCAGCCAATAGTTTTAATGCAGGCTGATGGATCAATAAAAAAATCAAGAGTAAAAGAATTATACATTTTTGAATCACTGGGTAAAAAGAAAGTTACCGAAGTAATTGCGGGTGACATTTGCGCAGTAGTTGGTTTGGAAGATTTTAATATTGGTGATACAATTGCGGATATTGAAAATCCTGAAGCATTACCGGTAATCAGTGTGGATGAACCAACGATGAGCATGCTTTTCAGCATTAACAATTCTCCCTTCTTCGGTAAAGACGGAAAATTTGTAACATCCCGTCACCTGCGTGATCGTTTGATGAAAGAAACAGAAAAAAATCTGGCATTAAAAGTAGAAGATACTGATGGCGCCGATAGCTTCCTGGTTTATGGCCGTGGCATTTTACACCTGGGTATTTTGGTTGAAACCATGCGCAGGGAAGGTTATGAGTTAACGGTTGGTCAGCCAACAGTGCTGGTAAAGGAAATAGATGGTAAAAAATGTGAGCCTTATGAAAACCTGGTGGTAGATGTACCGCAGGAGTTCAGTGGAAAAGTAATTGACCTGGTTACACAACGTAAAGGTGAAATGCTGGTGATGGAAACCAAAGGTACCATGCAGCATCTTGAATTCGAGATCCCATCAAGAGGATTGATCGGGTTGCGTTCTCAAATGTTAACCAATACGGCCGGTGAAGCGGTAATGGCCCACAATTTCGTAGCATACAAGCCCTGGAAAGGACCTATCCCCGGAAGAAATAACGGTGTATTACTTTCTAAAACCACGGAAAAGACAACAGGTTATTCTATTGATAAATTACAGGATCGCGGAACATTCTTTGTTGAACCGGGTGATGAAGTGTATGCGGGCCAGATCATCGCGGAGCATATTAAGCCAGGCGATTTAGTGGTGAATGCTACAGAGGCAAAAAAATTAACCAACCACCGTGCCAGCGGTAGTGATGATGCCAGCCGCATTGCTCCCAAAACATTAATGACACTGGAAGAATGTATGGAATATATTCAGCAGGATGAGTGTATTGAAGTAACACCAAAGAATATCAGGATGCGTAAAGTAGTGCTGAATGAAGATGACCGTAAGAAAGTACAAAAAAGAATGAGTGCAGAAGCTTAATTTTTGGAGTAAATATTAAGGAATGAATTCCTTTTTTATAAATGTAAATGCTTAACCACCGGCTCCCCGGTGGTTTATTTATTTTAGAGAAACCAACTTTGGTAAAAACAATTATAAAAAAATCGATTTTATACGCATATTTTACATTTGAATTTCTTTATAAGACTTATCGCTGGTAACTTATAGAACCAATCCATCCTTAAAATCCTGCTCTTATCCTAATCTTTACCCAGAATGCCCGGATACCCCTAACTTTCCTAATTACTTAAAAACTTTTTTATGAGAAGACATTGCTTGCTTTTACTCATTCCATTGTTTGGGCTGTTGACTGATATTTCAGCCCAGAAAAAAAACAAAAAAAATCAAACGCCTGAACCACCTAAGGTGGATACGGTAAAAAAGGAAAAACCACCAGCCAGTATCAATGATAAAGTAAAAAGCAGCCGCAAAATAGATGGCATGTTTACACTTTACCAGGATACCGCAACCGGCAGTATCCAGCTTTATGTAAAAAAAGATCAGCTGGGTAAAGAATATATTTACCAGAGTTTTTCCATCAATGGTCCCACGCAGTTATACCTGAATCAAAGCATGCACCGGGCAACTTTTGTATTCAAATTGCAAAAGGTTTTTGATAAGATGGAATTTGCAAGAGTCAATACCAGTTTTTGGTATGATAAGGAGAATCCTGTTAGCAAAACCGCGATGGTTGATAAACCGGATGCAGTCTTTATTACTGAAAAAGTTGTAGCAGAAGATGCTGGCGGATACCTTGTAAGTGCTGATGGATTATTTATCAGTGATAAACTTGACCCGATTAAACCGGTAATTCCACCTGGTCCAAATTCCCAGTTCATTTTTAACCTGGGTAATTTTAATGCAGGCAAATCACGCTATCACCAGGTAAGATCATTTCCTGGTAATACCGACATCATTGTTGATATGGCTTATGATAATCCTGCACCCATGGTGAATGGTGGTCCTGCGATTACTGATCCCCGTTATATCCGTGTACGCATGCAGCACAGCCTGATTGAAATGCCGCAAAATGATTTTCGTCCGCGGATGGACGATCCCAGGATTGGATATTTCAGCCAGCAGGTAACAGATCAAACAAGCATCAGTGCCGTTCCATATAAAGACAAAATACATCGCTGGAACCTGCAGAAAAAAGATCCGAATGCTGCGTTGAGCGAACCAGTAGAACCGATCGTTTTTTGGGTGGAGAATACAACACCGCATGAATACCGCGATATCATTGTGGATGCCGGTTTAAGATGGAATGAAGCTTTTGAAAAAGCCGGTTTTAAAAATGCAGTTGTGATGAAAATTATGCCTGATGATGCCGATTGGGATCCGGCTGATATCCGTTATAATGTAATTCGCTGGGTTTCTTCTGCACAGCCTGCTTATGGTGCCATCGGACCGAGTTTTGTAAATCCACGTACCGGCCAAATTCTTGGTTCAGATATAACCGTTGAATGGTTTTCCGGTAGCGCAGTTCCATTTGTTGATGAATTTTACAGCGGGCCTGTTTCTCCATCAGACATGCATTTACCCGGCATGGATCAGCAACACCTGGCCATGTGTACACTGGCCGGCGAATTAAAAGCACAACTTACTACAGGCATGACGGTATTGGATGCGGCTGATGCACCACCCGCCGAATTAAAGGAAATGCATAAACAGTTTCTTTATTATTTGATCATGCACGAAATGGGCCATACACTTGGATTAAACCATAATATGATGGCGAGCCAAATGTTAAGCAGGGACCAGGTTCATAATAAAGAACTTACACAGAAATTAGGATTAACCGGGTCGGTAATGGATTATCCTGCTGTGAATGTATCTATGGACCGCACTAAACAAGGTGATTATTATACAACAAAAGCAGGTCCTTATGACCTTTGGGCTATTGAATATGGTTATACTCCATTCAATGAAAGTGAAGAGAAGGCTGCACTTAATAAAATCCTGGCTCGCAGTACAGATCCTCAGTTAGCTTTTGGTAATGATGGTGATGATATGAGAGCACCGGGTAAAGCAATGGATCCCCGTATTAATATTTTTGATTTAAGCAGCGATGCGATCGGCTATGCAGAAGATCGTTTTACCATATTGAACCAGACCATGGGTAAAATGGTGCAGAAGTACAGTAAACCTGATCGTTCATATGCTGAATTAAGAGCCAGGTATAGTTTACTCAATGGCCAGCGCATGGGAATGATATCAGCAGTGAGCCGGTATGTTGGTGGTATTTATGTTGACAGAAGTTTTCCCGGTCAAAATTCAGGCAACAAACCCTTTACGCCAGTTTCATTAGCTACGCAAAAAAGAGCTATGGATGTTTTGAACAAATATGTTTTTGCACCAAATGCTTTTGAAGCGGACAAGCAAGTGTTTCCATACCTGCAACCACAGCGTAGGGGTTTTAACCAGGCAGGCAATGGTGATGATTTCAGGGTAACGGGAAATGTAATGAGTTTACAGGTGCAGGGTGCTTTATCACATCTTTTGCATCCCGCTACATTGCAAAGAATGACCAATAGCCAGTTATACGGTAATCAATACAGTGTTGCTGATATGATGAATGATCTGCAGAAAAATATTTTTAGTGCAGATATTGCTACCAATGTAAACGTATATCGTCAATACCTGCAAACGGCTTTTGTTAAGCAGTTGATCACGATTGCTGATCCAAAAAATGCAACCTATGATGATGTGTCTCATGCCGCAGCATTAAATACATTGCGTAAAATAAAATCGCAAGTGGCTAAAGCCCCATCTACCAATGAAGAAACGAAGGCGCACAGGGGTAACCTGTTGTTCCTGGTCAACACGGCATTGGATGGTAAATAAATTATGAATAAGGGAAGTTAAAGCCATCGGTTCGCCGGTGGCTTTTTTTATAGGATTTAGTAAATGATTATTTTTTGAACCTGGTCTTCCAGTTTTAATAAATATACACCCGGCGGTATTTCGGTTGTTGGTACACGTTGTACCATATTATGGTCTGTTATTTTCTGGGAGAGAACAATTTTTCCTGATATATCCACAAGCTGTATAATGGAAAAAGGTTTAAATTCTCCACTAACAAATACATCTCCTTTAGCCGGGTTTGGATAAACTGAGTATTTGCTTTTTTTACCAATGAATACTTTTGCAATATTGGAATAATCCCGGTTCCCATTCTTCTTAAACATTTTTAATCTATAAAAATGATATCCTGGCTGGATGTTGTCATATAGGTATTGATAATTGGATGATCCATTTGAATAGGCGGTATGAATATGCTTCCAGTTCATTCCATTTAGACTGTGCTCCACTTCGAATTTTTCAATTTCATCTATGTTATTTACTTCCCATTGAATATTGGTTTTATTAATAAGATTTTTGGCTGTGAAGGATATTAATTCAACCGGTAAAATAATACCGCAGAAATTAGCCAGCGTATTGGAAGCATTGAAATTATAATTTGTAAAAGTTTGTCCGGCATTACCAGGTGTTCCGTTGATTAATGAAGGACAATTTAAACTGTTGATAATAGAACCATTGATTCCGCCACTAACTGTATAACCAACGGAAGGTATGTTATTAAAGTATATGGCTCCACCGCTTCCACCACCACCGCCACCATAACAACGACTATTGATCATTTCATTGTTTTCATTACCTCCCTGGCCCCCATTTGCTTCAATGGTAAGACTACCCGAATAGGTTGTTACATTCATTATAATGGTACCACCGGCTCCGCCTCCGGAGGCTCCATCACCGGTTGTATTTCCGCCAGCTTTTCCATTCGATATTACTTTTTGATTATTACCCACAATGGTGCCTGCCAGGATAAAAATAATTCCACCGCCATTTCCACCACCGGTTGATACGGTCGTATTATTGGCATGTCCGGCACCACCACCACCGCCAAGATATATTTTTTGTCCGCCAGATGCATTCAATG
>CAMPGG010000212.1 GCA_946885335.1 uncultured Chitinophagaceae bacterium | reverse complement strand
TGGTTAAATGAACCGGTACCTGGTGATCTTTATCATTATGAATCTGGTGAAAAAGTTGTTCCGCTGATTAAAGTAAACGGAAAACAAACAACATATGAGACGAAAGATGGTTATGCAGTAATTAATCGTCATTGGAAGAAAAATGATATAGTAACAATAGAGTTTCCGATGGAAGTAAAAAGAGTGATCAGTAATGCGGCGATTAAGCAAAACCTTAACAGAGTTGCATTGCAATATGGTCCGCTGGTATATTGTGTAGAAGGAGCGGACAACCAAGGCTCGGCACTCAATTTAGTTGTTCCTCCAGGAACTGATTTTAAAACATTTTTTCAACCTGCATTATTGGGTGGTGTTAATACCATTCAATTCGAAGCTCCGGTACTCACGGTAAGCAACGATGGGCAGTCAGTTGCTACAGAAAATAGAAAAATTACAGCCATCCCTTATTTTAGCTGGAATAATCGTGGAGCAAATGAAATGCAGGTTTGGTTGCCTTCTATTATAAAATGTATTAGGATCAATGAATAGAACTTTTAAGATTTTTAATAATTGAAGAACCATAAAAAAACCTGCAACCGCAGGTTTTTTTTATAATAAGAATGTCTTTATAAGATTAATGATTTGATCAGTCAATTTTCTTTACAGTTAAATTCAGCATACCATATGTTCCGTATTGTGCTTTCTCGACGCGGATTTTGTGTTTACCATTCAAATGTAATATGGCTTCCTTATAATAATCAGCATCAAAAATAATAGCCGAAGGATCCCATGAATCTATTACCAGTTTATCATCAACGAAAACCCTGACAATTTCCCCCGCTGTAATTCCCAAACGATATTTTCCTTTTGGAGCATCAACCTCAGTTTTTACCAAAGTGGCAAATTTTGATCTGGGTAAATTTTTAGTTTGCCCTTTTACCTGGTCATAATCCAATGAATTGACCTTAACAGTTTTGATTGGCACGCCTTTCATTAACGTGTTAAATGCAGCAGGTTCTTTAACAGGATCGCTAGTGGAATCAAACCTGAACCAACTCACTTCCCAATCCATTGGCAGACTTGTTTCTCTATACTCAAACCGGAAAGGTTTACCAGCAGCAATTTCTTCACCAAAGGGTGAAATTATTTTTTCACCAGTGTATTCCAGTTCAATTAAAATAAAATTATTTGTACTTGTTTTTCTCTCAACTTGAAATTTGTCTTGTACATTTCCTTTATTTGGTGATAAAAGTTCAACACCTTGCATTTTTATGACTTTCCAGGATCCTTTAGGCCCCATTATTTCAAAATTCATTTTGCCGGATTCATCTGTATCTGTCCACCAAAGCAAAGGGTATTTAAAATTATAGGGGCCCCATTCAGTCATCATAATGCTTTTCTTTCCTTGTGGATGATCTGCCGGTAAAAACGCATCTTGCTTTATTATACCTGGTAATAACGTACTGATGTAGATGCTATCAGGGGAATAATCATAAAGTTGTTTGCCGGTTGTAAAATTTAGGTCTTTTACCAGTGAATCTGTTTTTTGGAGTGTTTTGTATCCTGAATATTTATTATCTGCTATCGTTACTGATTGGGTATTTTTTATTGAGAAGACCGTGGGTGTGTTTTTAAAAACATTGTGGGTTATTGAATAATTCCTGCTTCGGGTATCTTTTTTATTCATCAAACCAAAATCTGATCTCCGGTTAGGTATGGCCCACAATTCAATGGCCAGGCTATCTGCCGTAAAACTATTTTGTTCTATTATATTATCCTGTCCGTGTTCTATGGAAATACCTGCAAGATTGCCGCTAAAGTCATTTTTGACAATCACCGTATTATAACTAAAACCTCCCCATATGCCATGCCAGCAGCCGTGCAATTTGTTTTTGATAACTTTGTTTCGACTGAATGTAATTTCTACAGCATTTGTAGGCGCATACGAAAAATTGTTACCATAAATCAGGTTGTCATTACAACCGCCAATATTTTCATCGATGGTTTTCTGCCCTGCCCATAAAAAGAAGCCATCACCTGAATGTGTAGCGGAGTTATAAGCAAATACATTTTTGTTACATTGGTCAAAAACAAGGATACCACCTGAATCCTGCCCACGGTAATAATAGCCATAACTGTAGCCTCTCACATTCCAGTCAATTTTATTATAAAGAATGTAATTCTCATTACTCTGATACATGCCAATGCCGATACCTGAATTGAAAGAAAAATTATTGTTATAAGCCTTTACATTCATACAGCGTGTCATCATCAGTCCGCACTGGCCATTTGTAATAATGTTGTTTCTGATAATAGCATTTTTACAATCCGCCAGGTAAATTCCAGCACCAAATCTGAGCCATTCATCCTTGTCATTGTGATGATAACTTTGCCAATCACTTGCATCCTCTTTAAACCTGCCACTCTTTAAGCGCTGCCTGTAATTATAAGAAAAATCACAGTTGATGATTTGCAGATCATCTACATTCCTTGCAAGCGTAGCAACTTTATAACCTTTTATAATCGCATTTTTAATGATGATATTTGTTCCTTTTTTAATACTGATGCCAATACCAGTAAAACTATCGGGTTCCTTCACATTTTTATTTCCTATTAAAACCGCACCATTGAAGTCAACAGTTATATTATCACCCTCAATAGTTAGGGCAGGCGTTAATGGATTGCTGCCCGGAAAATAATACGTTCCCTTTTTAACTATGATTGATTTTTTTACAACATCGCCCTGTCTTAAAATGGTTTCGTTTTCCTGGGCATTCAAACTTTTTATGTGCAAGATGAGCAGTAAAGAAAAAAAGTATTTGATTGATAATTGTAACTGGAAGTTAATATTCATGAATGTAGAATGTTTGTTGCAAAGTATATGATTAAATGTGCTTATCAATGGTGTTTTATTGAATAGTGCCGGCAACGTTAACGCATAACCGTATTCATACAATCATATCTAGAATCTTTTGACATTAAAGTTGATGTACTTAAATAGTAAGTCGTGTATCGTTATATGATCGGGATGAATAATACTAATGGTTTATGTTTTTCGGTAACGATACCGGTAACGTTATTTTAATGTTTTGGACTTGAGTTGTTTTATTGGTTTTTCATAAATGTATATTCGGTTTCAGTATTTCAAGGATACGCAGGAACTAAATTCTGTAAACAGTTAATAATGGCGCTTATGAAAAAATTACACATTCTCAATTTTCTTCTCATTTTTATCTTAACACTGCCTGCGGCTTTTGCGCAGGAAATAAAAGTAACAGGAACAGTTACAGATAGTGTTGATAATGCATATTTAGGTGGAGCAACAGTTACTGTGAAAAATTCCAGTAATGGGCAATCAATTGATTCAAAAGGAAATTATTCTATTATGGCACCTGCAGATGGGGTCCTTGTATTTTCCTTTCTTGGCTATGCTACCAGAGAAATAGCTATTAACAACCGCCGGGTAATTAATGTAAAACTACAGAAGGCAGAGGGCAAAGGGATGAATGAAGTTGTTGTAGTTGGTTATAAAAGTATTTTGAAAAAGGATGTAACCGGCGCAGTCTCTTCGATCAATGTAAATGATCTACAGGATGTTCCAGCTTCATCTTTAATCAACTTACTTGCTGGTAAAGCTCCTGGTGTACAAGCTATAGTTCGCAGCGGGTTGCCTGGTGGTTCTGGTGGTGGCCTTGTGATCAGGGGCAATACAAGTCTTTCTGATGCAAGTGATGTGAATGGTTTAAGTAACCCGCTATATATAGTAGATGGTGTTCCTGTGTCATTAGAAGATCTTGCTGGTTTTGATGTTAGTCAAAACGATTTTTTTGCCACGTTGAACCCCGAGGAAATTGAGTCGATGGATATTCTTAAAGATGCAGCGGCAACTGCTATTTATGGATCAAGAGGTGCTAATGGCGTAGTCATCATCAAAACAAAGCGTGGTAGAAACATGAAGACGCGTTTTAATTTCAGCACATCCCAGGGTGTGAATTTTGAGCCTCAAAAATTAAAAGTTTTTATAGGTGAAGCAGAACGCGAGGAAAAACTTCGTTTATATAAAGAAAGCCTTACCACTCTTTTTGGAGACCAGGCATGGATCGATGTTCGGAATGGTCTCGAAGTAGAAGGCTATATGTTACCCGCTGTGTTAACGGATAAGTACAACCCTGCATTTAATAATGCATATGACTATCAGAAGTTATTCTATCAGAAAGGAATTACCAGTCAATACGATCTTAGTATGGACGGAGGAAATGAGAAAAATGCTTTTCGTGTAGGCATGGGGTATTACGATGAAAAGGGTGTATTGGTGGGATTTGGATTTAAGCGATTCAATGCAAATGCAAGTCTGACTTCTGATATTTCTAAAAAGTTGCATAATGATTTTTCAATCAGGATGACATACATGGACAGGCAGGGTGGTCAGTCTGATAACCTGCGTTCGTTTCCAACAAGTCCGACGCAACTCCCATCATCATTATATTATAAGACACCAACTGAACTGGAATTACTTTCCGGCAAACTGGGTGATACCTATAATAATAACAAGTCATACTTGTTAAGTTTGAATGAAAGCTTGCGTTATAAAATAATGGAAGGTTTAACCTGGGATAACCAGGCTGCAGTTTCAGCTAATTTTGGTAAAAAGGATTATTTTGTTCCTTCCACTGCTTCAGCTAACTTTTTATCTTATGCTGAATCTTCATCAAGCAGCAATATTACATTCAATGCACATTCAATATTAAGTTACTTTAAGCAAATAGGTGATCATGAATTGACAGGCCTTGCCGGTACAGAGGTAAACATGGAACAGCAAAATTTATCTGTATTATATGGAGAGGGGGGACCCAGTGATTATATCCGTGTTGTGCAAGGATTTAATAAAGAAAATACCCATGGTTACAGCGATATAGTGAGGTCAAATTTGCTTTCATATTTTGGCAACATTTCTTACGGGTATAAAGACCGTTATAAAATAGAAGGAGTATTGAGAAGAGACGGCTCTTCCAGGTTTGGTGCTGATAACAAATGGACTACATTTCCTTCTGTTAAAACTTCATGGATATTTTCTAATGAACCTTTTTTTAGCCCGCTGCAGGATGTAGTTTCTTTTGGTAAAGTACGCGTTTCATACGGTTCTTCGGGTAGTATTGCTGCAGATCCCCTGCTGCAGTACAATTCACTTATATCTACTACTAATATTGGTGCAGGTATAAATAATATATATGCAAACAGGATTGATGTAAATACTTATGGAGGAAATGGTACTATTATTCCTGACTTCAATAAAATTGCCAACCGTTCATTATCCTGGAGCAAATCAACCGAGTTAAATTATGGACTTGATCTGGAAATGTTCAATAAAAGATTATATATAACGGGCGATATTTATTCCAGGTATTCTTCAGGTCTTGTATTTGTTTCGCAATTGGCGCCTTATGTTGGTTACAATTCAATTCGCTCTAACCTTGTAGATATGATCAGTAATGGTTACGAATTAGGTGTTACCGGTTACCTGTTTCCAAGGACCAATAATTTCCAATGGGACTTAACACTAAACCTTGCCCGCAATAAAACAACTATAGCAAAGCTGGGTAACGAAGGGCGTGATTACATCGCTAATAATTATGCTTTTGTATTAGGTCAACCTGCATTTCAGTATTATACTTATGAATATCTTGGGCCATTGCAAAGCGTAGATGATTTGCCTGTAGATCCAATGACGGGACAGCCTATGCGTTATCTGTGGGCAGATGCAGGCCTTGCATTGAACCAGCAAGGAAAAATATTTCCCGGAATGCCAGTATTCACTGATGTGAATGGAGATTATATGATAGATGGGGCCAATTATGGTTATGACAAAAAAATCATCCAGGGAAAATCACCTGAACCTAAGTTGCAAGGCGGATTTCATACCAATATTAAATATAAAAATTTAAGCCTCCGTGTTCAG
>CAMPGG010000211.1 GCA_946885335.1 uncultured Chitinophagaceae bacterium | reverse complement strand
TTCCAGCCTTAAGCCTAATGTTAGTTTCGGTTGAGGGTTCATAGTACCAAGTGGGTATTCAGGATCTTCTCCAGCATCGTTGGCCATTATGGTAAACAAATCATTTCCCTGTATATAAACATTCAACCTGTTGATATTAAACCGTGATAATGCACTTTGCGGCAGGTTGTAGTTTAAATTAACTTCCTGCATTCTTAAATGAGAGGCATTTTCAATCAGGTAACTTAAGTTTTGATGAAAGCGATCCCAGAAATAATACCTTGGTTCAATATCATTCATAGGTAATGGAACAATCTTCATAGGATCCCCATTCATAACTTCTGATAACCTGCTGTTTGGCAGTACCCTTGATGTCCATGTTGGTGGATAATTAAACCCGGTTTTTTGAAACACGTGACCGAATTTCCCAGTGATGATAAATGAAAAATTAAAATCATAAATATTGAAGGAGTTAATAAAACCAAGGGTATATGGGGCCACTCTTGTTCCTGTATTAATCATATATTCTCTGCCATCACCCGGTGTAAAAGCACCAAAATCAAATTGAGTTCCTTTGGGTCCCTGCACCATTGGCTGTGTATTCAATATACCATCGTAAATAAATCGCCAGGTAGAATTAGCATCTTCCCCTTCCACATAAGAACCCGTACCATCACCATATAATGTGGATGCTGCATAATTCGCAATAAACAAATCTGTGATGGTGTTTTTATTATAAGAGAAATTAAGACTACCGCGCCATGATATATTATTTCCGCGAATAGGTAAGAATGTACCTAATTCCAATTCAATTCCTTTATTGGTCATCGCGGCATTATTCAATTTTTGGGAAGTTGTTCCGTTAACTGCCGGAATAGATAATTGTGCTATCAGGTCCTTTCCGGATTTATTGTATAGATCAATTTTACCGAAAAGCTTTCCACGTAAAAGAGAATAATCAATTCCAATATTAAGTGTTCCAGTTTTTTCCCAGCGCAATGTTGGATTACCATAACTTGAAATTGATGCTGTATAATTATTAGTATAAACATTAGGCGATGATGTTGTAGATATTAAAGGCATAAATGCTGTTGATCTGTCAACATTACCATTGTAACCATAGGTAGCCCTGAAATTCAACCGGTCAACCCATAGTACGTCCTTCATAAAATCCTCTTTATAAACCTGCCAGCCAAAACCTACTGACCAAAATGGATCATACCTGTATTTGGGGTCATCTGTAATCAGGTTTGACGCATCTGTTCTGTAGCTTCCGGATACTGTATACTTCTTATTATAAGTATATGCAAGATTTCCAAAAACTGAAAAATACCTTTCAGTGCGATAGGAAAAAGAATTGGTATATGCAAATGTCTGATTACTACCCAACCAATTTTTAATAGGGAAGAATGTACCGCCTGGTCCATTGGGAAAAGTACCGACTGTTAATGTTTCATCATTGTAACCGTATGTAGTAGGATGGTTAAATCCTTCGGTAGAGATATTATTTATTTCAGAACCACCAACGAAATTAACATCATGCTTGTCAAGAAAACTCCGGTTAAAATTCAACTGGTTTCTGAAATTATAAGTTGAAGCTTTTGAACGGTTTTGTGTTAGTATCCCCCCTTTAGGAACATTCAATTGAATTTCATCCGTTGCCTGGTCCCAGCTTACTGCACGGTTTACAAGGTCTCTTACATAATGTGTTTGATCGTTATAATGATTGCGGTTAAATGTATTGTATAATTCGTACTGTACTTTTGAATCAAACGATAATCCTTTTAATACTTTAAAAGTTAAACCTGCCTGGATTCTGGTATTTAAATTGGTTGAAGTCAGATCCCTGTTTGCAATTTCGTTAATTGGATTATATGTCCAATCTGCATATGGAAATAATTGCATTGGCACATATCTTTCCATAATTGGCCAATAATATTTATGGATGTTTGTTAATGATCCATCTGGATTCTTCAACATTTCATACGGAGATATATCTTGCAAATCACCCAGGTCTACTCCATTGTTGTCAGCTTCCCTGTACTGGAACATTCCGGATAAATTAAAATCCAACCATTTAAATACATTGGCTGTGGTTCTGTAATTAACCATATACCTTTTATTGGTTGTTTCCTTGAAATTTGACTGGTTACTTTCATACATGAGTGAAAGCGCATTGATCATCCTGTCAGAAGAACTAAACAGGTTTAAATTGTATTGCTGTGTAGCAGGATTAGCTAAAAGGTTATCTGATAATTGTTGTCGGTTATCCTGTGAACTCAATTTTGCTAATTCAGCGTCTCTCTGGGCTGCAGTTATAAATCCTAATTCGTATTCACTCAATGCCACAGTAGCCAGAGACCATTGTTTACTATAATTTGTACTAAATGCTCCTGAGTTTGTTCGGGCACTCCATTTATTAAAGGCCATTTGCTCATAAGCAACCGTTTCCGCTGATGATGCAAGCGGACGTACATAATCTATATCAAACTTTTGACCAATACGGGTGAATGTTGAAAATTCGATTTTTAGCGGAACACCTTTGCGTGCCTTACGTGTGACAACAACAATAACTCCATTGGCAGCACGGGCACCCCAAATGGACGCTGCGGCTGCATCTTTTAAAACAGTCACGCTTTCAACATCATTTGGATTGATAGTGCTGAAATCACCCTGAATTGGAAAACCATCCACTACAACCAAAGGTGAGCCTATACCATATAAAGTAGTCTGTCCACGGATTTCAAATGTTGGATTACCATCCACATCTAAATTCGCCTGCATCCCAGCTGTTGTACCAATTAACCTTGATGCAATATTTGTTGAAGGTTTTTCTAATTGTTCCCTGGTTACTACATTAAATGAACCCGTAGCTCTTTCCCTGGAGATATTCTGATATCCCGTATTGATTACTACATCTTCTAAAGCAGATACCTTTGTTTGCAAACTAATTATTCCCAGGTTGCTCTGACCGTTCAACTGCATTTCCTTTGACTCCATGTTTACACTGGTAAATATCAGTGTAGCTCTTTCATCAATCCCGTTTAATGAAAACTCACCATTCGTATTTGTTTTGGTACCAATTCCCGTTCCTTTAACTTGCACACTTACTCCTTCAACTGGCTCTCCTGCTTCATTAACTATCCTGCCTCTTACATTAACAGGAGGAGGTAACGTTAACTTTTTATCTGCTCCGGCATCTGGTAAATGGATAGGTTTTATAACAACTGTCTTTTCAACAATTGAATATTCAAGAGGCTTATCTCTCAAACATTCCTTTAGTGCCTCTTCAAGGCTTGCATTGTTAATTTGAATATTAACTTTACCTGCCTGTTGCAGCACTTCATAGCTATAAAGAAAATTATAGCCACTCTGCTTTTGCATTTGTTTAAATACCTTTTGAAGAGAAACATTCTTCTCAGAAATGGAAATTTGTTGAGCATTTCCTTTTGCGCTTACCTGCAGGCAGGCAGCTAACAGAATTACAGCAGTTAATTTCATAACACACAGGAGTTTTTTCCATTGAACTCTTTGCGTTAGAACCTGGATACTACCCGATACTAAGGCAAAGGGTTTGCAGAGATCTCTAAAAAGCATAGTTTTGAGTTGTTTAGGTTACACAATAAGCTTCATTTGGTTTTCTGCAATGCAGTTAACCTTTGAAAATCAGTCTTTGGTGATTGTTTTAGCTAATAGCCTGAACGAATGTCTTATCGCAAATGCAATAAGACCATCCGGAAGTGCTTGACCCACTTCCGGTTTTTTTTGCATTAACTAAAAGTTTTTTAATAATTTCTATCCGGGAATTACAATTACTTTTCTTCCATTTATCTTAAACTTCACTGCGCCGGTCATTTCTATCATTGCTAATACTTTTGACACATTTACATTACGTGATATGGTGCCTCCCACATGGCCAGTCAATCCGGTTTGGTATTCAACTTCGATATTATACCACCTGGCCAGCTGCCGCATGATCATTTGAATAGTCATAGCCTCTCCAAATTGAAAATTTCCATTTTTCCATGCCATAACTTCTTCTACATCCACAACTTTATTAATTTTAATTTCTCCTTTCTCATTTAAAACTGACTGTTGTCCTGGTTTTAAAATCACAAAAGCAGGATCACTATGAATTTTAATACTTCCCTCAAGTAAAGTTGTATTTATTGTAGATTCATCATCATAAGCATTGATATTAAAATGTGTTCCTATAACTTGTACAGAGCCTTTGCGGTTATCTACCCAAAAAGATTTTTTTTCGTCATGCGCAACTTCAAAATATCCTTCACCTTTTAGTTCAACTCTTCTTTCGTTACTATTAAATGCCGTTGGAAATTTTAAAGACGATGCAGCATTAAGCCATACTTTAGTTCCATCAGCCAAAATAAGCTGGTACTGTCCCCCACGAGGAGTTGTAATAGTATTGTACATCACTTCACCTGAAACCGCATTAACATTTTGGTAGGCCAATTTACCTTCCATATTAATTACTGTAACATTACCCTGAGTAGTGATAGCGCCTTTGGCAGTAGAATCCAAAATGATGGTAGATCCATCAGCAAGAGTTAGAATTGCTTTATCAATACCAGGAGCTATATCACTTGCTACATCAATACCTGAAGGAACAGATTTAACTATTTGATCATCTGGTCCACTCTTCAAAAAATAAATTATCCCCGTTGCTATAATCAAAATGACAGCTGCCGCAGCCATCCATTTCCATTGCATCGTAACCTTTTTTCCTTTTTCATTATTGCTGGAGTTAGTCGCTAAAATATTTTGTAACATAGGATGCCACCGGCTCTTATCATATTCTGGATTTTTTTCAGCATCCTGTACTATCTCCTGGATAAGTTCTTTCCAGCCCTGATCATCTTCACCTTTTCCTATTTCCTGGAACAGATCAGCAATCTCTTCATCCGAAGCAGTTCCATTCATATATCCTTCCAGTAGAAACCTATAATATATTTTTCCTTCCATATAAAAACAATCGGTTATTAATTATGACGCTGCAGATAACCGCAGGTCCTATTAAGTTGAAAAAAATATTTATTTAAAAAAGGAGAAGAACAATGACAGGCAGCGAAACGCCATTTCTTTGGTTGATGTATTGTTGAATAAATTTCAGTGCAGAACCCAGTTGATTTTTGACAGTGCTTTCAGTAATACCCAGTCTGCTGGCAATTTCCATCCTGTTTAATCCTTCATGCCTGCTGAGTATATATACTTCTCTGCGACCCGGGGGAAGGCCTTCAATTGCAGTTGATACAAGATTCTTAATTTCTTTGGCTTCAAGTTGCAACTGTATATCGTCCTGTGGATTGAGCTGTCGGCATTGCAAAACTTTCTCGTGACGCAGTTGGGTTGCTTTTGAGCGCAAGAATGAAAGGGCTAAATTCGAAGCAACTTTGTATAACCATGCTCCCGGGTTTTCTATTTCATGAAGTTTATGCCTGTTCAACCAAAGTTTAAGAAAAACGTTTTGGATAATTTCCTCAGCTTCGCTTTCAGATTTGGTTATTTTTAAAACGACCATGAACAGGCGGCTGTTATATTCATGAAACACTTCACTAAAGGCACTTTCATTACCTTCTGCTATAAGTTTAAATAATTCAAGTTCTTCATGTTCCGTCATATCCAGCGACCTTATTATCAATATTTACATCAGCTTAAAAATAAGAAATTGAAATCAATAAAATTTAATGAAGGCAGTGAAGTAATATAAAACACTTATTTATTTTGAAGTAGTAGCCTATGTAAAAATCGTTCGTTTACAGGTACCTGTTAGCTGACGCGAGCAAGTACAAAGCGAGAATAAGATGTTTACTAAAAAAACAGTTTCAGCAATTCCCTGTTAATATGTGATGGACGCTGCACTTGATATCAACTACCAGACAGATATTCAGATATAGTCAGCAAATCTGTAAGAGGAGCAAAAAACATTTTGAACCTGGCCATAGACTTAAGTTAAATATCTTGATTAGGTTTTCATTTTAT
>CAMPGG010000210.1 GCA_946885335.1 uncultured Chitinophagaceae bacterium | reverse complement strand
CTCCGAGAAGAAAGTTCTAGATTCATAAGACCACTGGTTTCATTTTTTAGTAAAGTGTTCCGATCCCTGGGTTGGTCCCTGCAAATGGTTTGCCCTCCCCGGTGATCAGATAATCAAAACTGTTTACCATCTTAAACAAAATAAATGACATCCTTTATTGTTATTTTACGCACCTGGTTAAACTTATACAGGCAGGCCCCCCAAAAATTACCGGCTTTGGTAAAAAGAAAATCAACCCTGTTTATTTTAGGCCTATTGGTTACCGTTAGCCATTTATCTGCCCAGGAGCCTGCAGATGCTTTGCGTTATTCCTGGGTTGTTCCAACCGGGACAGCCAGGCAGCAGGCCATTGGTGGCGCCATGGGTTCATTAGGAGGCGATATTTCTTCGGCTTATGTTAATCCTGCCGGTTTAGCTTTTTACAAAACCGGTGATTTTGTCATTACACCCGGTTTTAATTTATCCAGTAATAAAACCAGTTATTTAAATCGCACCGAAAAAGACAAAAAGAACAGTTTTAATTTAGGTACAACCGGGATAGTTCTTGGCGCCGGAGCCCGGCGCGGTGGCCAGGTAACCAGTTCAGCATTTGCCATTGCAGTTAACCGAAGCGCTAATTTTAATAACAGTATACTTTATCGCGGACAAAATAATACTACATCATACTCTCAAAAATTTTTGGAAGAGATCCGCAATGCAAATGAAGGTGATGCCAATAATGTATCAGGCAATTATCCTTATGGAAGCAGCCTGGCTTTTAATACTTATTGGATAGATACCATTGGCGGCGGAACAAACGGAAATTTCGAATTTCAGTCAAGAGCTCAAAACTTGTTAGCTACCGGCTTATTGCAGGAAAATACATTACAAACAACAGGTGGCATCACTGAACTGACTTTTGGTGGTGGAGCCAGTTTTAATGATAAAGTGTATGTTGGTGGTACGCTGGGTATCCCCTTTTTACATTACGACCGGACATCAACTTTTACAGAGGCTGATGCAACTGACAATAACATGAACAAATTCAATTTCGCATCAATTGAAGAAAACTTAACCACCAAGGGTATTGGTATTAATTTAAAAGCCGGAGTCATTTTTAAGCCGGTAGAATTTGTCAGGTTAGGTTTTGCTGTTCACTCCCCTTCAATGTATAATATCACTGAAACCTATGATGTTTATGTTGAAGCTGATACTGAAAATTACCAGGGACTTTTAAACCAGGAGTCCGGTGCTTTAACAGGAAATGTTTCTGATTTTAAATATTACCTGATGACTCCATACAGGTTGATAGCGAGTGCATCATATGTTTTGCGTGAAGCGGAAGATGTTCGCCGGCAAAAAGGATTTATCACTGCGGATATCGAATATATCAATTACAAAGCATCCTCATTCAGTACAGATGCAGAAGCAGATAACAGCCAATCGACAAAAGATTATTTCAGTGCTTTGAACGATGTGATAGATAATACATATAAAAGCGCATTCAATTTCAAACTTGGCGGAGAATTAAAATTTAACACAGTAATGGTACGTGCAGGTGCCGCTTATTATGGCAATCCATATAAAAATATAATTGGTGAAAAAGGAAACCGTTTTCTATTGAGCGGAGGCTTAGGTTATCGCCATAAAGGCATGTTCATTGACGTTACTTATGTACACAATATGACCAAGGATGTGCATGTTCCATATCGCTTAGATTCAGCACCGAATGTAATGGCCAATATCCGGAATACAACCGGCAATGCTGTTCTTACATTAGGATTCAAAATATAATCCCTAAAAAACTGGTATCAAACAAAAGGCATCACAGGATGCCTTTTGTTTTTTTATTTAGGTTGTAAGCGATAGATCGTTCCAGGATTTTCCACCGAAATATAGATGTACCCATCATTGCCCATTTTTACATCGCGTAAGCGGCCGATATTTTCAAACAGAATCGCTTTATCTTTTACCTTATGACCATCCAGGCTACTCAGGTTTAAATATTTAAATCGCAATGAGCCAGATAAAATATCGCCTTTCCATTTTTTGTATTTATTGCTGCTGACAATCGTCATACCACTTGGACCGATAGATGGTATCCAATATAATAATGGTTGTTCCATTCCGGGCATAGCGGTTTTATCGGTGAATGTTGTTCCATTGTAGTTGATGCCGTATGATATTACCGGCCAGCCGTAATTCTTTCCTTTTTGTACCAGGTTGATCTCATCTCCACCCCGTGGCCCATGTTCATGAGACCATATCTCCCCCGTTTCAGGATGTTTTACTAAACCCTGCGGATTACGGTGCCCATACGAATAAATCGTTTTACGGGCATTGGCTGTATTTACAAATGGATTATCAGCCGGTACGGTTCCATCATCTTTTATCCGGTGAATCTTACCCGGATCATACTGCAGATCCTGCGGGTTTTGATTATGGTTACCCCGATCGCCCACAGAAAAATAAAGCATTCCATCATTTCCAAAAACCATCCGGCTACCATAGTGATGACGGGTTTGTGAATAAGGATATGCTTCAAATATTATTTTTTGCTGGGTGAGTTCATCATTTTCTAAAACAGCACTCATGATAGCTGTTGTAGCCAACGTTTTGCCACCTTCTTCTTTAGGTTTAGAATAGGATAAAAAGATCGTTTTATTCTTTTTAAAATCCGGGTGAAGAATGATATCCATTAATCCACCCTGGCCTTCAGCAACCACTTCCGGAACACCGGAAATCCTGTTTAATTTATTGGGTTTTGCGTACCGGTAAAGCTGCCCCGTTTTTTCTGTAAACAAAATATCATCATTGGGTAAAAACGCAAGTCCCCAGGGAGATTTTAAACCCCCAATAACTGTTTCCAATTGAATGTTCATTCCATCGCCAGAATAAGTTGTCTGTTGTTTTTCCTGTTTGGCAAAATCAAAACGCTGAACATTCTTCAATCCTTCCAAAATATAATCTGCTAATTCTTCTGCTTCTTTGTCGGTGAATGCGGTGTCAAAACCTGGCATACCATCATTTGGATAACCAATGTTTATAGCATGAATCAATGATTTCTTATCACTTCCATATTTCCATTTACGGTCCACAAAGGCTTCCATTAATTCACCATGGCAACTTGAACAGTAGTTCTTATAGTTAGCGGCAGGATCAGCATTTAGTTTAAAGGATGAATATGCGATATGATCATTTTCAGCATAAAATTTATGCACAAGTAGAACACCTGAAGTAAAAAAAGCAGCGATGACAATCAGTATTTTGAACATACAATTAATTTGATGTAAAGGATACTTAAAAATACTATAATCAAAATTATGATCGCAGGAAATGATGAATACCTATGAAAGGAAACTTTTCACTGACCACCTGGTACACGCATAAAAAAAGAAGGAGCAATGCTGCCCCTTCAATTTCTAAAAATCGATATAATTTTATTCATCATCATCATCACGATTTCCACCACCACCTCTGCGGCCTAAAGTAAAGTCAGCATCGCCAAACTTATAACTGAATGTGATTCTAAAATTCCTGACGTTGCGGCGACGATAAGATTCCTGGTAAAAATTTTCCGTATCATAAATTGAACCCCAGCGATTGGTATTAAATACATCATTGATACTGAATGTAAATGTACCGCGATCATTCTCCAGGAAATCTTTACGTAAAGCAAAATCTACACTGTACTGCGGTTTGCGCCTGCCCTGTGGAACAACTTCAGCTGATTCATATTCACCTGAAAGCTGGAAAGCCAGTTTATTAAATATGTTTGGATTTCTTTCCTGCACAATTTTATAATTGGCCATCAATTCAAACTCCCAGCTAAAACCTTCATTATCCAGGTCAAGATCGCCAATGGTTGCATTTACTTTACGATACTGAAATTCGAGTGTTGGTGTTATATCAAAATTGGGTGTGAATTTCTGTTGTAATGTAAATTCTGTTCCCAAACGGTTTGTACTTTGTGCATTAATGAATGTATTTAAAATAGCATTCGGATCTATTCCGGCATTATTTAATTGCTGGTATTGCGCCGTGCTGATGGTATCACTGTATCGCGTAATATCACCCATATTATTACGATAATAAATGGCACCAAAAAAACTACTCCTGTTTGGAAACTGTTTGCTGTAATTGAATTCAAAAGAGTTAGTGTATTCAGGTCTTAATTCAGGATTACCACGCTGAATGTTTACGGGATCATTGATATCAACGAATGGATTTAATTGCCAGAAGTTAGGACGACGGATTCGACGGGAAAAATTCAACTGCACCTGAACATCTTCACTCAGGTCTTTTGACAAATACAAACTTGGGAATAATGCATCCCAGATATTTTTGATCGTACTTGGATATTCATAACCAAACTTCCTGCTGCTGTCAATCAGTTCACCATCAAAATTTGAATGCTCGGCCCTGATCCCTGCCTGGTAACCAATGCTCTTAAATTTACCTGTATAAGTAAAATAAAATGCATTGATCATTTCACGATACTTATAATTATTACTGAGGGAAAGTTTTGTTTCTGTACCATTATTAACGCTGAAAGCATTGAAAGTACTTGTGCGGTTATTGATGTAACTGCGCAATCCCATTTCAATTTTAGAATCATCCCCATTGGGATCAATAAAATCAACCTGGTAAGTTGCCTGGCTGTTATCATTCCAGCCTTCATTACGTACACGGGTAGCTGGCCTGTTTGTGCTTCCATCCGGGTTGTAATACAGGTTCAGTATTTCTGAAGCATCTGTTCCATCCCCATAATTGAAATTTGCAGAAGCATTCAATTCCTTACCGGTTTCAGGAAATTTATGTGTATAATTTCCCTGTGTACTGTAACGGTTAAAGCCAAAACGACCTTCTGATGTACGAACACCATAACGCTCCAATATTTTACTTGTGTTTAAATATTCCTGGTCCTGGTCTTCATTGCTTGTAAAACGGCCATCAACCAGGCTTTGAGAAACCGTCAACGTATTGCGGTTATCAATGAAAAAATCTACACCAAACCTTGCTGATGCAAAACGCCTTGTTCTTTCATTGTGATTCGTCTGGTTAAAATAATCGGTTACCACTCCATCCTTCCTGTTTTCCCGGAAGCTTTCACCATCGGCTATTCCACCTGAGCGGTTATAGTTACCTGTTAGAAAGAAATTAAATTTACCCTGGCGTAGATTCAAATTTAAATTCCCGCTTAAAATACCAGGCGTTCCTGCACTGATCGATGTCATTCCGTTTAAACCAACCCTTTTGTTTTTCTTTAAGATAATATTGATGATACCACCAGTACTGGCAGCATCATACTTTGCTGAAGGATTGGTGATCAATTCTACCCTGTCAATATTATCGGCGGGTATTTGATCAAGCGTTAAAATAGTTGGTCTTCCATCTACAAAAACCTGCGGTGATGCATTTCTTAATTCTACATTTCCATCCACATCAACCGATACCGCCGGAATATTTTTCATGAGGTCGATGGCTGTACCTCCTTTGGAAATAATACTTTGATCCGCATTAAAAATTCTTTTATCAATGCCCATTTCAAGTGCCGGTCTTTCAGCAGTCACCACTACTTCACCCAA
This sequence comes from uncultured Chitinophagaceae bacterium, assembly GCA_946885335.1. The sequence goes on along the minus strand of CAMPGG010000210.1, from coordinate 485 downwards.
TGATTGAATTTCCTGGGTTAGTACAATATTCCCCATATCTCTTTGAAAATTGTTAGCCTCCGGGCCGGTTTCAGGAGCAATGAACCTGTCATATATTCCAAAACCAAGCGCTGAAATCACAATGCGAAAACTGTCGGCAGCCGGCAAGTTTTCAAAATTAAATTCGCCATTTGGCTTAGAAAGTTGGGCGGCAACAATTGAATCTCCTCCAGGATTTCTTACAAATAATTGAACTGAAGCGGATTGAACACCTTTTTGTGCATTATCCAATACTTTACCATAAATGCGGCTGGGACTATTCATCTTTATCACGGGTGCTTCCATTGTTTCCGGCGGGTCCCGGTCAACCTGGGCAGATAAAGAAAGTGGAAAAATCAGTGCTCCTAAAAAAATGTGTAAAATATACTTCATAAAAAATTAAAAGTGTGTATGATAAGCAGGGTTTGATGATGTGGCAAAATGGATAAACATAAGGGAATCTAAAC
>CAMPGG010000209.1 GCA_946885335.1 uncultured Chitinophagaceae bacterium | reverse complement strand
AAATTTGACCTGCAGGGGATAAAAGAAGTTCAGCGTAAATTTTTTGGTACACTATATAATACCTACCAATTCTTTGCATTGTATGCCAATGTGGATGGATTTGCTTTTAAAGAAACATATATCCCGGTTAAGGAAAGACCTGAAATTGACCAATGGATATTATCATCTCTCCATACACTGATCAACAAGGTGACCGCATCGCTGGATGATTATGAACCTACCCAGGCGGGCCGTTTGATGGAAGATTTCATGGATGAAGAGTTGAGTAACTGGTATGTGCGTTTATGCCGTCGCCGCTTTTGGAAAGGTGAATATGAGCATGATAAAATATGCGCTTACCAAACACTTTACGAATGCCTGGAAACCCTTGCCCGTTTAATGGCGCCTATTTCTCCTTTTTTCAGCGATGAGTTGTTTAAAAATTTGAATGCTGTAACAAACAGGTTCAAAGAAAAATCGGTACATCATGTTCTTTATCCTGAATCGGACCAGCAAAAAATAAATACAGACCTGGAAGAGCGGATGAGATTGGCCCAGGACACCTGTTCTTTGGTTCTTTCATTGCGTAAAAAGCAAAATCTAAAGGTTCGCCAGCCGTTGCAGCGAATATTGGTTCCGGTTTTGGATCCCAAAATGCAGGAGCAATTACAACAGGTTGAAGATCTTATTAAAAATGAAGTGAATGTAAAGGAAGTTCAATATTTGAACGATACGGAAGGGTTCATCAAAAAGAAAATCAAACCAAACTTTGTTGCATTAGGGAAAAAGCTTGGACCCAAAATGAAGTCAGTCAGCCAGGCCTTATCCAACTTTAGCCAGGAGGATATATCCACACTGGAAAAAGAAAAGAATTATACTTTGCTAATTGATGGCGAACCCGTAATATTACAAATTCATGAAGTTGAAATAACCAGCGAAGATATACCAGGTTGGATGGTAGCCACCAAAGGTGAACTAACCGTAGCACTTGATATAACAGTGACACCTGATTTGGAACATGAAGGGAACGCCCGGGAGTTTGTAAACCGGGTTCAAAAAATCAGAAAAGATAGCGGTTTTGCTCTGACTGATCGAATTGAAGTTCAAGTTTCGGTTAGTAATGGATTGCGACAATCGTTGTCACAGTTTAATAACTATATTTGCGCCGAAATTTTAGCAGATAAACTGGACCTTGTTTCACAAAATATTGAAGGATATGAAATTGAGGTGAATGATGTACCACTAAAAGTCATTGTTTCAAAAAAAGGGTAACTGTATGGCAACCAAAAAACCTGCTTCCGGGAAAAAAGGAAAAGTAACAACTATTAAAAAAGGCAGTCCGGCACCAAAAAAAGCAGCAAAACCTGCTCCTAAAAAAGCAGCTAAAAAAGCTGTTCCGGCAGCCAAAAAAAGCACCGTGAAAAAAGCGGCACCAAAAAAAGCTATGCCAAAAAAAGCACCCAAGGCGGCACCAAAAAAAGCAGCAGCGGCCAAAAAGCCAGCAGCAAAGCCGGCACCACAGAAAACAGTAAAGAAAGCAGTAGTAAAAAAAGCTGAACCTAAAGCAAAACCTGCTCCGGCACCAGCTAAGCCGGCAGCTTCCGCTAAACCTGCTGCGGCCCCTGTAGTAAAAGCGCCGGCTAAAAAAGAGCCACCAAAACCCGTGAAAGTAGTGATACCTAAAACCAGTACAAAAAAAGTTAAGAAGTATGAACCTTCTTTTACCCGTTCAGTTTTAGACACCCCGGTTGCCGAGCATAACGGACCTACCATGAGGTATTCAGATAACGACCTGAATGAATTCAGAGAGATCATCGGTAAAAAACTTGATGCCGCTAAAAAAGAATTAAACTACCTGCAGGGTTTAATAACGCGTAAGGATGAAAGTGGTGAAATGGAAGATGCCCGTTACATGACCATGGAAGATGGCAGTGTAAGCATGGAAAGAGAACAATTAAGCCAGATGGCCAGTCGCCAGATACAGTTTATCGATCACCTGGAGAAAGCGATGATGCGCATTGAAAATAAAACATATGGCATTTGCCGGGTTACCGGGAAGTTGATTGATAAAGCACGATTAAGAGCTGTGCCGCATGCTACATTGAGCATTGAAGCCAAGCAGATGATGAATAAGTAATCTTCAACTAATTATATTTTAAGAGGTCATCTTTTCAGGTGACCTCTTTTTTATTAATTACTGTTTGGTAAAAAATATGAATTATTACTTGCTGCAGTTTAATGCCTGCTTTCCATCCTGCTTTAAAAAAAAAGTTTATTTTGGGTGCTCAAAATTTTAAAATAAAATATTGCTTTTGCACCAATCCAATCTAACTGCATGACCATAAATTTTGAATACAATAAAAAGGAAGTACTACAGGCTTTGCGGTATCATTTTATAAGCCGACCGGAAATAAGGATCATGTTTGTGCTGATCAATGTATTTGCTTTAGCTACTGCCGTTTTATTTTATTTTAAAAAGATAACACCAGGTGCATTTTTTTTAGGATCCTTCCTTTGGTTTACATTAATACTTAGTTTCTGGTTTTTTTTACCGGGTATGGTTTACCGCCGGGCTACTACTTTTAAAGATCATTTCACCATGAATTTTAATGATGATTCCTTTACCATTGGAAACGAAAGAGGTTCGCGTTCTTATTCATGGGGGCAGGTGGTAAAGTTCATGGAAACACCCCTTTTTTTTTACTTGTATTTTGACAGTAAATCATTTTTTCTTGTGCCAAAAAGCGGGTGCAGGGATAGCGACCAGGTATATGAGCTAAGGCAAATATTAAAATTAAAAATTCGCGGTAAATAATTTTTTATGTAGGCAATTACAATTCCTTTTCCATATTATAATGTGGAATGGTTACTTCTACAAATTCATCACCCACTACTTTATAGCCTACTTTTTCATAAAAGCCTGTTGCATTCTTTCGGGCATGCATAGATATTTTATTATAACCCCGGTCCCTGGCCAGGTTTTCTGCAAATAACATCAGTGCCCGGCCGATACCTTTACCCTGCAGATCATTTAAAACCGCCATTTGCCTTAAACGAACGATGTTTTCGTTTTCCGGAACCAGCATACAGCAACCTAACATTTTATCATCATCAAAGGCGGCAATCAATAAATTGTTCTTTTCACTTTCAAGTTCTTTTTCATCAAAATTGAGCCCCAGGGGTTTCCTTAAAATATCTTCCCGCATTTTAATCATCTGCTGGTATTCGGGTGTGCCATAGTCTATAATTTTTAGAGCCATACTTTATGTGCTGGTTTACAAGCGGTTCAAATTACGAATAAGTGATAAAACTACCAACGGTACAAATGCTGCATTTAGTGGCCTTATTTTTATGTATTTATTTCCAGTATGAATGTGGTATTGGCGATACATAGGTTTATTAAGGTTAATCAATTAATTAACCAGGTGAAGTACTGCATCAAAAAAATTAAAATGGCAATAGGCTAAATAAATACCTTGTGAAATGAAATGACCTGATTTTTATTCAAAAAGGAAAAAAATATCTTTCGCACGGGATTAATTCAAAAATTCTATTTTTGCACCCATATAACTAAAATTTTCAAAAATGTCAGACATCGCATCAAGAGTAAAAAAAATCATTGTAGACAAATTAGGAGTTGATGAAGCAGAAGTTACAAGTGAAGCTTCTTTTACGAATGATTTAGGCGCCGACTCGCTGGATACAGTAGAATTGATCATGGAATTTGAAAAAGAATTCAACATTTCTATTCCAGACGAACAGGCTGAAACCATTACTACCGTTGGCCAGGCAATTTCATACCTGGAAGAGCACGCTAAGTAATGGATCCGCTACATCATCTCTCAATAATGAGTTGATGCATGGAAAACAATAAATTCTTTTGATCCGCCTTCTTTGCCAAAAAACAGGGAAGGCGGTTTATCTTAATTCTATCCTCAGATTATATGGCATTAAAAAGGGTTGTAGTTACAGGTTTAGGCGCACTTACTCCAATAGGCAATAACGTTCAGGAATATTGGGATGGCTTAATCAATGGAGTATCCGGTGCCGATGTTATCAGGAATTTTGATGCAACAAAATTCAAAACCCGCTTTGCCTGCGAAATAAAAAACTTTGACCCTTTAAGTTTTTTGGATAGAAAAGAAGCCCGCAAAATTGACCGTTTCAGTCAAACATCCCTGGTTGTTAGTGACCAGGCTGTAGAAGATGCAGGCCTTAATGGAGATAATATCAATAAAGACCGGGTTGGGGTGATCTTTGCCAGCGGTATTGGTGGTATCATGACCTTCCAGGAAGAAGTTATGAATTTTGCGAATGGAGATGGTACACCCAGGTTCAATCCTTTCTTCATACCAAAAATGATCCTGGATATTGCAGCGGGTCATATTTCTATGCGCCATGGTTTTCGTGGTCCCAACTTCGCTGTAGTCAGTGCATGTGCATCATCTACCAATGCCATCATGGAATCTTATAACCTTATCCGGCTGGGTCTTGCTGATGCAATTATCAGTGGCGGTGCGGAAAGCGTTATTTGCGAAGCAGGTGTTGGTGGTTTTAATGCTATGAAAGCCCTGAGCGAAAGAAATGATGATCCTAAATCAGCCAGTCGCCCATATGATAAAGACCGCGATGGTTTTGTAATGGGTGAAGGAGCAGGGATTGTTGTTTTGGAAGAATTGGAACACGCTTTAAAACGCGGTGCAAAAATTTATTGCGAAATTGGTGGTGCCGGTGCTACAGCAGATGCACATCATATTACAGCCCCGCATCCTGAAGGCCTGGGCGCAAAAAATGTAATGAATGCAGCATTGCAGGATGCAGGTATGCAGCCATCCGATATTCATTACATCAATACACATGGAACATCTACACCATTGGGCGATGTTGCAGAAGTAAAAGCGATCATTGATGTTTTTGGTGATCATGCATTTGATTTAAATATCAGTTCAACAAAATCCATGACAGGCCATTGCTTAGGCGCTGCCGGTGTTGTAGAAGCTATTGCCTGCATATTGAGTGTAAAAAATGATATTGTTCCTCCAACAATTAATCATTTTACAGACGATCCGGAATTAGACAGTCGTTTAAATTTTACTTTCGAAAAAGCACAACGTCGTACCGTTAATGCAGCCCTGAGCAATACGTTTGGATTTGGCGGACATAACGCATGTGTAATAGTAAAAAAATATATACAGGAATAATTAATCAGCTACTTTAAAAAAGATTGGCTGTATTGTGCAGTGGAATCAAAAAAAATTGTAGTTTGAAATCTGTGGATTTATTCAAATATTTTTTTAAATACCAATCCGGTACATCTTTCAAAAAAGAATTGAAGAATGTTTTGGGGTTTAGCCCCGGCAATATTTCTTTATATAAAACAGCTCTCACACATCGTTCCATACGGGAAGGCGCAGACGAAAACAATGAAAGACTTGAATACCTTGGCGATGCTATTCTCAGTGCACTCGTTGCGGATTACCTCTTTAAGCGATATCCATATAAAGAAGAAGGCTTTCTTACCGAAATGCGCAGTAAGATGGTTAACCGCCAGCAATTGAATGATATTGCCCTGCGGATGGGAATAAAAAAAATAACGCTGTTCAACAAAGCGGATGGTTCATTAAAAACCAGCCAGATATTTGGTAATACACTCGAAGCTTTGGTTGGTGCCATTTACCTGGATAAGGGTTATAAAAAAACCAGTACCTGGGTGGCACAGTCTATCGTTATGCCACATATGTTTATGGAAGATTTAGAAACGCTGGAGATCAACCATAAAAATAAATTATACGGGTGGGCCAATAAAAATGGTAAAATGCTGGAGTTTGAAACCATTCATGAAAAAATGGAAAATGGCCGCCGGTTGTTTACAATAGGGGCCGTTGTGGATGGTAAGATCATAGCCGAAGGAAAGGCTTTCAATAAAAAAGATGCAAGCCAGATTGCCTCACAACTGGCTGTTGACCTCCTCGGTATTGGTAAAGAAGAAATTGACTAACTAAATAAACTGCGTATAAGAACTTAGGTGTTTTACCTTAATATTATTTTTATTTTGCAATCATTTCCTCCTTTTTTCTAAAAATTTTTAAAGAAATATATTTCTTAACATGCTGGTTACCAGCTATCCGCATTCTGTATAAATACCCAATGTGGAATAC
>CAMPGG010000208.1 GCA_946885335.1 uncultured Chitinophagaceae bacterium | reverse complement strand
TTGATCATACTGGCCATACTTTCAGTTGTTGGTGGTTACATTGGTATTCCGGAAGTGTTAGCACCGGGCGCACATTGGTTACACGATTTTCTTGCGCCAGTTTTTGCGCAATCAACAGCTATTCAAACACCGCATCATGCAGACCATACCCAGGAATTATTAATGATGGGTGGTTTAAGTGTACTGGTGATAGCAGTAATCATTTGGGCATGGAGTCGTTTCAGTAAATATCAACCAACTGCCGAACCTGAAACAGGTATCGGGAAAGTTTTGCAGAATAAATGGTATGTGGATGAATTGTATGATACCATCATTGTAAATCCATTGCATCGTTTTGGTGCCTTTTTGAATAATTCTTTGGAAAGATCAGGTATTGACGCATTGGTGAATGGAGTAGGTAAGGCTGTTCATTACAGTAGCCGGCAGGTTCGTTGGTTACAAAGTGGACAAACCGGTAATTATATTTTACTGATGGTTGTGAGCATGGTTTTGCTTTTTGTTTTACAGTTTTTTTTGAAAAAATAATTGCCACCGGTTTTAAATCGGCTGGTTATATAATAGTATTGAATTCATTTTAAACACCCACCAGGGTAAGGGTTTATGGTTCCAGTTTTATTGATTTTAATTCCTTTATTAGCGGGCATTGTTTCTTTTTTTATAAGCAATGAAAAAACAGCCAGGGCATGGGCATTGCTGGCATCGCTGATTACCCTGCTGGTTTCCATTCTCGGTTTAACCATTTTAAAAGATCCATCCAACCTCGCATTCGAAGCTTCCTGGCTGGGAAGTCTGGGAAGCAGTTTTTCTGTAAAGCTGGATGGTATGGGTCAAATACTTTGCCTGCTAACAGCAGTTTCCTATCCCATTATTTTTATTTCAACCTGGCATACACCATTTAAAAAAGCCAATAATTTTTTTGGATTGATGTTGCTTGCACAGGCAGGCTTAATGGGTGTGTTTCTTTCTATGGATGCATTGTTGTTTTATTTTTTCTGGGAGCTTGCTTTAATACCAGTGTATTTTCTGTGTTCGCAGTGGGGAGGTGAAAGAAGAATTGCCGTCACTTTTAAATTTTTCATTTACACTTTCATCGGTTCATTATTAATGCTGGTAGGTATTTTATACCTGTATTCACAAACACCTGGTAGCTCATTCGCCATAGCCGATTTTTACAATATCAATCTGCCTAATAATGTGCAAAGCAGAATTTTCTGGTTGATGTTTATTGCATTCGCTATCAAGATGCCCATATTTCCTTTTCATACCTGGCAGCCTGATACCTATGAGCAAACGAATTATGCCACAACGATGGTTTTAAGTGGCATCATGGTTAAAATGGGTGTGTTTGGATTGGTTCGCTGGTTATTACCTGTATTACCTGCTGCATCTTATGCATGGGGAGATACGGTTAGTACGCTGGCTATTATCGGGATGATCTATGCATCGCTGATTGCCATCCGTCAAAATGATTTAAAAAGATTGGTAGCTTATTCTTCTATTGCTCACATTGGTTTAATGTGTGTAGCCATTTTTGCGGAAACAGAATCCGGTATGCAGGGTGTAATGATCCAGATGTTTAATCATGGTATTAACATCATTGCATTGTGGATCGTTGTAGAAATTATCGAAAGACAATTTGGTACACGCAAGATCAGTGAGTTGGGCGGTTTGGCAAAAAAGATGCCTGCACTTTCCATTCTTATGATGGTTGTTGCGTTGGCAAATATTGCATTGCCACTGACTAATTCTTTTATTGGCGAGTTCCTGATGTTCAATGGGATCTTTGGTTCTACTATAACAAAATATAACGTGGTGTTTATGGTTTGTGCAGGTATAACTATTATCCTGGCAGCTATTTATACATTGAATATGATCAGGCGTGTTTTTTATGGCGAGGCCAATGAGCTCACAATAAATGCTGTTGATATCCGGGCAAATGAAAAATGGATACTGGTTGCCGTTGTAGTGTTGATTTTTGTGATTGGTGTTTATCCGCAAACGATGCTCAATATTAGCAGTGAAACTGTAAACGGAATTTTAAAAGAAGCAGACATCACCCCTTACCTGATAGGAAAATAAATTATGAACGCATTAATTATATCGGCTGTCTTTGGAGTTATCATGATGTTCACGGGCATTGTTGTAAAACAAAAACCTGTGCAAAGAACAATTGCGATCACTGGAGTAGCATTGCTGTTGTTGGTTAATATTTTGGAAATGAACGGCATCGTTTTTTTTAGTGTGAATACGGAAGGTTTCATGCAGTTCGATCGGTTCGCATTATTATTCAACAGCGTGGCATTTGGATCAACATTGGTTTATTTTTTATTATCGGCCCGCGACATGGAAAAAGTGGGTCATTATTTTGCAGATTATGTTGCATTGATATTCTTTATTCTCTGCGGGGTTGTATTGGTTTCATCCTTTCAATCTTTACTGATCCTTTTCCTGGGCATCGAAATTATTTCTATCCCGCTCTATATTCTAACCGGAACCAATAAACGTAATTTGAAGAGCAATGAAGCCTCATTGAAATATTTATTAATGGGTGCATTTTCTACCGGCATTATGCTGATGGGTATTGCTTTAATTTATGGTGCCACCGGAACATTCACCACCCGGTATATGAATTTTGGTGATGGTCCATCTGCATTGGCAATAGCAGGTATGCTGCTCATGTTTTTTTCTATGGCATTCAAAGTATCCGCTGCGCCTTTTCATTTTTGGACGCCGGATGTTTATGACGGTTCTCCAACAGTATTTACTTCCTTTATGGCAACGGTTGTAAAAGCGGCTGCTTTTATCGGCTTTATTCGTTTGTTTTATGATGCATTCGGTTCCATTCACGAAGACTGGAAATTAGTAGCGGCGATCATCGCAGCATGTACATTATTGATCGGTAACATTACTGCAGTATTTCAGCAAAGCGTTAAAAGAATGCTTGCTTATTCCAGTATTTCCCAGGCAGGTTTTATGTTGCTTGCTTTGTTAGCGTTTAATGCTACGGGCAAAGAAGGTATTATTTTATATGCGGCTGCTTACAGTCTTGCAACCATAGGAACTTTCGCCATACTTTTAAAAATGAATGATCATTCATTTGAAAGCTTTAATGGATTTGCACGTCAGCAACCTTTACTGGCAGGCACCAATGTTGTTTTCCTCTTATCTCTTTCAGGTATTCCTTTAACAGCAGGTTTCCTGGCTAAATTTTATATGTTGAAGGCAACGCTTGAAGCAGGCGGATTTATGTGGCTGGTCATCTTAGCCGTTATCATGGCTGCCGTGAGTGTATATTATTATTTCAGGTTAATACAGGCCATGTATTTTAAAGAAGGCGATGGCAATGCCATTGAAGTATCTGGCGGATTTAAAATAATGCTTGTAGTGGTTGCAGCCCTGCTAATTATTCTTGGCATATTCCCTAACCTCCTGCTCAACTGGTTATATTTTTAAGTACCGTTTATAACATCGGTTTCATCGTGCAACTTCTTTTTTTGTATTTTACAGGGCAATTCACTGTATGAATATAAAAGATGTTATTTCGATTTCTATCCGCACCGTACGCAGTAATAAATTACGTACAGGCCTCACCGTTTCCATTATTGCATTTGGTATAATGGCCTTGGTTGGTATTATCACGGCTATACAGGCAATGAATCAAAAGTTGACAGAAAGTTTTTCTACAATGGGAGCAAACGGATTTACCATCCGGTTTAAGGAAAGAAATGTGCGGTTTGGTGGCGGCAACAGTGAATTACAAATGGAAAAGAAGGGAAAGAAAAAAGAAAAGAAGTCAAGCCTTGGTCGCATTTTGACTGCCGATGAAGCGGCGATGTTTAAAAAACGTTTTGACTTTGCCGCAACAACGGGTATAGCGGTTACGGGTAACCGAAATGCTATCATCACTTATGAAACAAAAAAAACAACTCCTAATGTTTCTATTTTTGGTGGGGATGAAAATTATATCCTGTTGAATGGATTAACGCTTCGCTCAGGACGAAACCTCAATCGCATGGAAGTGGAACGTGCAAGCAATGTATGCCTGATTGGATTTGATGTTGCTGAAAGATTATTTAAAAATAATGTTGACAAAGCTGTGAACCAGGTCATCCGGGTAAACAGTATTCCCTACAGGGTTATCGGTGTTTTAAAAAGCAGGGGTTCTACATTTGGTTTTAGCAGGGACAATGTAATTATCACCGGTTACCGGAATGTAGAAAAAGTTTTCAGTAGTAATAATTCATACATCATTGCAGTCGCAACAGATGATATTAACCAGGTAGATGAAGCGATGGGTGAAGCGGAAGGTTTGTTCAGGGGTATTCGAAAACTGGCAACTACCGAAGAAAGTAATTTTGCATTGGAACGCAATGACAGCATTGCTGAAAAAGCCATGGCCAGTCTTGGATTTTTAACCATCTCTGCAACTGTGATCGGTTTTATAACGCTGGTTGGTGCAGCTATTGGTTTAATGAATATCATGTTGGTTTCTGTTACGGAAAGAACCAAAGAAGTCGGACTCGTAAAAGCCATCGGGGGCAAGAGCAAATCTATAAGGCAACAGTTTCTTATTGAAGCGGTAATCATCAGTATTTGGGGTGCTATTTTTGGAATTATCCTGGGTATCCTGGTGGGAAATCTATTTTCCATGTTGCTCGATACGGGTTTTATTGTTCCATGGAATTGGATCCTTTATGGCATATTAATCTGTACTGCTGTAGGTTTAATTGCGGGACTATATCCTGCATTAAAAGCCGGCAGACTGAATCCCATTGAAGCCTTGCGTTACGAATAACTTAATACAATAGTCCTAAGGCTTTTATCTTACACAGGAATTTTTTTTATCAAATCATTGTACAATCGCAATAAATCTTAACTTAACGGCCGCAGTTTTAAAAAAATAGAAAGCATTAAATGATTTATTTAATTTTTTTTTCTTAGAATTGTGGCCTTGTAAAATCATCATTGGACAGTTATTTTTTCAAATTACAAAAAACACTAAAAATTAAAGATCATGGCTGAAACAAAACCGACTGCAACATCAACTGTTAAGTCAACTTCTGTTCAACCCAAAAAGAGCAGTAATGCAATTTCGTGGCTTGCACCTATTTTATGTATTGTAGCCGGTTATTTAATCTGGCGTTATATTTTAGGAAATCCTGAAGGGTTTAGAACTCCTGGTGAAGGTTGGTTCTGGCCAAAACATGCCGGTCCTAAAACCGCATTGAATGCCATTTATGAAGGAGGAATTATCGTTCCACTTTTGATAGGTTGTATGTTAATGGTAATTGCATTTTCTATTGAACGTTTTTTAACGATCAGTAAAGCTTTGGGTAAAGGTTCTATTGCTGATTTTATTCGCCGAGTACAATATCACCTGGCAAATAAAAATGTTGATGCTGCATTATCAGAGTGTGACAAACAAAGAGGATCAGTAGCAAATGTGATGAAGGCAGGTTTGCGTCGTTACAAAGAAATGATCACTAACAATGAATTAGATACAGAACAAAAAGTGCTGGCTATTCAAAAAGAAGTTGAAGAAGCAACCGCACTGGAATTGCCTATGCTGCAAAAAAACCTGGTATTCTTATCAACACTGGTATCACTGGGTACATTGATTGCACTGTTAGGTACGGTAATGGGTATGATTCGTTCATTTGCCGCATTAGGTGAAGAGGGTGGAGCAGGTGCAGCAAGCCAGTTGGCTGTTGGTATCTCTGAGGCATTATATAATACAGCTTTAGGTATCGCCACTTCATCTTTGGCTTTGATCATGTATAACATTTTCACAACAAAGATTGACTCTATTACATATGGTATTGATGAATCAGGTTTTACTTTAACACAAAGTTTTGCTTCCCAGTACAAATAAGCCGGGAAAAATTTGTGGAAACCAGTAATATTTGAATCTCATTACAAAATTGTAGCTTAAAATGCCAAGTGTAAAAATTCCTAAACATGTCACAGAAAACGATATGACTCCATTCGTGGATATCGCTTTTCTGATCCTGACTTTCTTTATCATGGCAACCAAGTTTAAACCACCTGAGGCGGTTGAAATTAATCCGCCCAGTTCCGTTTCTTCTAAAGAACTGGAACAAAAGGATGGGTTACTTATTTCTATGGATAAAGATGGCAGGGTATTTTTTACCATGCAGGTAGAAAAAGATCCGGCGCCTATTCAGGCTGTTATGCAAAACATGAATAAAGAGCGTAATCTGGGTATCACCGATGCTGAAATTGCAGAATTCCTTAAAGACCCC
>CAMPGG010000207.1 GCA_946885335.1 uncultured Chitinophagaceae bacterium | reverse complement strand
AATTGAACAGAATCATTCAATTGGGGAGCTATTACTGCTAATATTTTATTTGGATTTGTACTGCATAAAAATAAAGCAGCTATTATTCTCTGATCAGTTTCTATATTTTTACCAGCTTTACCTAACCGAAAATAACAATAACATACATGCGCAATTTGCTTCCGGTCTGCAGATCCATATTTTTTATGCTGCTTAAAAAATTCTTTTAAATACAAAGCAAAGGGGCGATCACCAACGTAGCCCGATAATATAACTTTCGCTGTATTTATATAAGAAAAGAACCTGCTCATGACACAAACATAAATGGAAATCCATTATGAACCGGTTTGAAAGAATTGTATATGGATAAAAAAAAGCGGCTGATCTCTCTGCCGCTTTTTTATCATAAGTTTTAATTTATCACATCTCCAATAATGCTTTTACAGGATCTTTTCCAAAAAGCATCATTTGCGGATTCTCCAATAATTCTTTTATCCTCACTAAAAAGCTAACTGATTCTCTTCCATCAATAACTCGATGATCATAACTCAGTGCCAAATACATCATTGGCCTGGCAACGATCTGCCCGTCAATAACCACCGGTCTTTCTTCAATTTTATGCATCCCTAAAATAGCAGATTGCGGAATGTTAATGATAGGCGTAGACATCATCGAACCGAATACCCCTCCATTGGTCAGTGTAAATGTTCCACCCTGCATTTCTTCCATCGAAAGTTTATTATCCCTTGCCTTAGTTGCCAGTTCAATTACTTTCATTTCAATTTCAGCCATGCTTAAACTTTCAGCATTGCGTATAACAGGAACCACTAAACCTTTTGGTGCCGATACGGCAATAGAAATATCACAATAATCATGCATGATGATCTCATCTCCATCAATATATGAATTTACGGAAGGCCATTCCTGCAAAGCATAACATGCAGCCTTTGTAAAAAAGCTCATAAACCCTAAACCCACTCCATGCTTTTCTTTAAACTTGTCTTTATACTTAGTGCGAATTGCCATTATGCTGCTCATGTCAACTTCATTAAAAGTAGTGAGCATGGCTGTTGTATTCTTTGCTTCAACCAACCTGCGGGAAATGGTTTTACGCAGGTTACTCATTTTCTCCCGCTTCTCTTCCCTGCTGAATAATGCAGCACCGGGTTTGCGCCCGGGATTATTCAAAGCCTCTAATACATCGTTCTTTAAAATTCGTTTGTTTGAACCTGTTGGTTGAATATCTTTCAGATCAACTTTTTTATCCGCAATAATGGCCGATGCAACAGGAGATGCTTTAACATCAGCAGATGCTTTTGCTGGTTCAGGTTTTTCTTTTTCCTGTTTGGCTTCCGGTTCTTTTTTCGCAGGTTTTTCTTCCTTTACATCTTGTTTTTGTTCAGTGCCTGCAGGCTTTGCAGCTGTTTCATCAATTTGTGCCACTACATCACCAATGTTCAAAGTATCACCTTCCTTACCAACGGTTTTTAATATACCTGCTTGTTCGGCATTTACTTCAAAAGTGGCTTTTTCACTTTCCAATTCCGCAATCATTTCATCCCGCTCCACGTATTCTCCATCCTTCTTTAACCATTTAACCAGTGTAACTTCACTGATAGATTCCCCTACTGTTGGCACTTTAATATCAATCATTGAAAATTTAAAATTTAAAAGTAAAAATTTAAAAGAGTTTAGGGTTTAGATGTTTAGTGTTTAGCATGTTTTTATACTTCCTACATTCTGCCTAATTCCAAATTCCTGATTCCAAATTCCATCAAGACCGCGAAGGATCATTCAACTTATCAACTCCTCAACCACTCAACTAACTCATATACTAAATGCTGTTTCAATAATCTCCGATTGTTCCTGCATATGAACCTTGGCATAACCCGTAGCAGTAGCCGCACTTGGCTGACGGCTGATAACGCCATAATTGATATTCTTTAAATTCATTTGCAGAAACCATGCTGCGCCCATGTTTAAAGGTTCTTCCTGAACCCAGAACCAGGTTGCTTTATTATATTTATTGTATAATTCATCCAGTTGATTATCCGGTAAAGGATAGATCTGTTCCATACGAATGATGGCAATATCTTTTCGATCTTCTTTGATTTGCCTTTCTGCCAGGTCATAATATATTTTACCGCTGCAGAATAAAACTTTCTTTACCCCATCAGCATCTTCAATAAATGGATCATCCAATACTTCTTTAAAACCACCGCTGGTAAATTCATTCATATGCGAGTAAGTGCCAGGTGATCTTAAGATAGCTTTTGGAGAAAATACAATTAAAGGTTTTCTGAATGGCCATGCCAACTGCCGGCGCAGTACATGGAAAAAGTTAGCTGCGGTAGTTACGTTTACAATAACCATATTCAGTTCGGCGCACATTTGCAGGAAACGTTCCATTCTTGCACTGGAATGTTCTGGTCCCTGTCCTTCATAACCATGAGGCAATAACATGGTTACTCCATTCATTCTTTGCCATTTTTGTTCGGCAGTTGAAATGAATTGATCTGTTATTGTTTGTGCCCCGTTTGCAAAATCACCAAACTGGGCTTCCCAGATTACAAGCGCATTGGGATGCGCCATGGCATAACCATATTCAAATCCGAGTACGCCAAATTCACTAAGCAATGAATTATAAATCCTGAATTCAGACTGACCTTCTTTAAAATGATTCAGCCTGTTATACTCCTTGCCGGATTCATCATATATGGTAGCATGCCTATGAGAAAAAGTTCCCCTTTTTACATCCTGCCCACTCATTCTCACATCTTTGCCTTCCAGTAACAAGCTGCCATATGCAAGTAATTCACCGGTAGCCCAATCCACTTTATTCTCCGATTCAAATAATTTCTTTTTATCCTGGATGATCTTTTCAACTTTTCGCAAAGGTTTAAAGTCATCAGGCCATTGCATTAATTTATCAAACAATAATTTAAAATCGGCTTCACTGATTGCCGTAATCGGTGACTGATCAAAATCTTCAGGGGTTGCTTTTCTTAAACTACGCCAAACCAGTTCCGGTTGCTGGTACTTATAAGGTAACGGGTTTTGCTTTACTTCATCTAATCTTTCCTGCAGGTCGCTCCAGAATTTACTTTCCATTTCTTTGGCCATCTGCCTTGCATCATCTTCCCCATGGTTCAACAAATAATTTACGTAAACCTCTCTTGGGTTTGGATGTTTATCGATCAGTGAATATAAATGCGGTTGGGTAAATTTGGGATCATCGCCTTCATTATGACCATGACGGCGATAACAAACCATATCAATAAAAATATCAGCATTAAATTCCTGGCGGTAGCGCATGGCTATTTCGGCGCATTTCACTACGGCTTCCGGATCATCTCCATTAACATGAAAAACGGGTGCTTGTACCATGGCCGCCACGGATGTTGAATAATCCGCCGTTCTTGCATCATCAAAATCAGTTGTAAAACCAATCTGGTTATTAATGATAAAATGAATGGTACCACCGGTATAATATCCTTTCAACCCACTCATTTGTAAAACTTCGTAAACAACACCCTGGCCGGCAACTGATGCATCACCATGAATAAGAATAGGTAAAATCTTATCATAATCAGAATCATACATGACATCTGCCTTCGCCCGGGCGAAACCAACCACGAGAGGATCAACCGCTTCAAGATGGGAAGGATTCGGACTTAACTTCAGGTGAATTTTTTTATCATTGATGGTTGTAATATCACTACCAAAACCAAGGTGGTATTTTACATCCCCGCTTCCCATTGTCTGGTCAGGAATGGAAGTGCCTTCAAATTCGCTGAAGATCTGTTCATACGTTTTACCCAACACATTGGCGAGCACATTCAACCTGCCACGATGTGCCATACCGATCACCACTTCCTGGACACCATCATCCGCAGCCAGGTTGATGATAGCATCTAATGCGGCAATGGTTGTTTCACCACCTTCTAAAGAAAATCTTTTTTGGCCGATGTATTTTGTATGCAGAAATTTTTCGAAAATCACTCCCTGGTTTAATTTATCCAGGATGCGCTTTTTCTGGTCCAGTGGAAGCGGATCGTGAATATGCCAGATCTCATTTTGCAACCAATCCTGTTTTTTTTGATCGGTGATATATAAATATTCCAGGCCCACATGCCCGGTGTATAATCTTTTTAAATGATCAAGAATTTTACGGAGTGGAACTTTGCCTAAGCCTGCCACTTTGCCTGCTTCAAATTCGGTATCCATATCGGCCTCGGATAATCCAAAATTTTCAAGGTCAAGATTGGCACCGCGGTTCTTTCTTTCCCGAATTGGATTTGTTTTGGCCATTAAATGACCTTTTTTGCGATACCGGATGATCATCTGGTAAACACCAAGTTCCTTAGTCAAATGACTGGAAGGAACCCCTTTATCAGCACTAATCGGGGCTGCAGTAGCTTTTCCATTAGTACCTTGAGCGAGGGCAAAATCAAAACCTTCAAAAAATTTCCGGAATTCGGCATCTACACTGGAAGGGTCCTTAACAAAATCGTTATATAAGCTTTCAATGAATGCAGGGGATGAATTAGTGATATAGGAAAAATCCTTCATGAAAAGGAGGGGTTTATATGTGTGTTTTTTTTGAGGTAGCAAATATCGTGAAATTAAACTTGATTCCGTTTAAAATGAGGTTTTTAAACGGATGTTGCATATTTTAACGCCTCGCATAATTATTTTGGGTTGAAATCATATAAGGCAGTCATTTAAGCCATTTTTAAAAAGCAAAAAATAATCTTTTAAAATTTGATTGTTAAGCATTAGAACCTTACCTTTGCCGTCCAAAATTTTTGATGAATGGCTAATCATAAGGCAACAAAGAAAGACATGCGCCAGGCGCTGAAACGCCGCGACAGAAACCGTTATTACGGAAAAACAACCCGTAATGCGCTCCGTGATTTAAGGGCATTAACCGATAAAGGTGAAGCAACTGAAAAATTGCCTGAAGTGGCCTCTATGGTTGATAAACTTGCAAAAAAAGGTGTTATTCATAAAAATAAAGCCAATAACCTGAAAAGGAAACTGGCCCGCAAAGTGAATACACTGGCATAAGATAAAACGAATTTTTCTTAAAGGCGATCCCCTGTGATCGCCTTTTTTGTTTTAACTACCCTGAATGCATTGAAATTTTAATTCCAATTTGGTTGATCCACTTCAATTTTTAACTTAGCTGCATGAGAATATTTTTAACAGGTTTTTGCCTGGTTTTATCAGTGGCCATTTTCGGTCAATCCATTCAAACAAAATTTGAGCAATCCAACGGAAAAGAAACACCCACTTATGCTGAGGTGATTAGCTGGTGGCAAAAATTGGATCAGCAGTCGGGCAAAGTGAAAATGCTTACCATGGGCATGACGGATGCCGGTTTTCCATTACACCTGGTTGTCATTGCGCAAAATGGCGATTCTAATTTTGACAATATCCGGAAGAATAAAAAAAGTGTCATCCTCGTCATCAATGGAATTCATCCTGGTGAGCCAGATGGCATTGATGCCAGCATGCTCCTGGCCAGAGATATAGTATCCAATAAAATAAAACTGCCTGATAATATTGTTTTGGCAATGATTCCTGTTTATAATATTGGTGGTGCATTAAACCGAAGCGAGAATTACCGGGTTGATCAGAATGGGCCGGTTGCATTTGGGTTCCGGGGAAATGCCAGAAATTTTGACCTGAACAGGGATTTCATTAAAAACGATTCTAAGAATGCACAATCATTTACAGAGATCTTTCACCTGGTAAAGCCGGATGTACTGGTAGATAATCATGTAAGCAATGGTGCCGATTACCAGCATGTCATGACTCTCATTGCTTCTCAACATAGTAAACTGGGTGGGCCGATGGGCGAATTCATGAATAAAGAATTTGAACCGGGGATCTATGCACTGATGAAACAAAAAGGTTATGACCTGATTCCCTATGTAAATTCTTTTGGGGATACACCGCAGAATGGCTGGCCGGAATTTTGGGATAGTCCGCGTTACAGCAGCGGTTATGCATCACTGTTTCACACGTTTGCTTTTGTACCAGAAACACACATGTTAAAACCTTATGCGGACAGGGTTAAATCAACATATGCTTTGATGGAAAGTTTTATTGATTTTACCAGTAAAAACAGCCTAAAGATTAAAACACTGAGAGATGCCCAGGCTAACGCTGATATCACAAAAAATCAATTTCCTTTGAACTGGTCATTAGACAAAACAAAATGGGATAACAGGTTATATAAAGGTTATACCAGTGGAAGAAAACCCAGTAATGTTTCTGGTCTTCCAAGATTGTATTATGACAGAACAAAACCTTATGATGCTACGATCCCATTTTACAATGTGTATGAGCCTAAAGAATTTATAGAAAAACCTGCTGCTTATATTATTCCACAAGG
>CAMPGG010000206.1 GCA_946885335.1 uncultured Chitinophagaceae bacterium | reverse complement strand
TCCAGGTTACGGAGGATTACCGCTTGCTGGAAGTGGCTGTGCCTTCCCGTTATATTGGTTCCAGGGTTAGCGAACTTGACCTCGGAAACCGGTATGAGTTGGTATTGGTAACGATTATGAAAGATGTAATGGAGAAAAATATTTTTGGAAACGATAAAAAAGCGCATAAGGTAATGGGTGTTGTATCGCCTGATACGGTGTTAGTAGAAGGGGATATGTTACTACTCTTTGGTGCACCGGCTAATTTGGAATCTTTTATTGAATCGTAGGATAGATGTTTAGGTGTTTAGAGGTTTAGTTGTTTAGATTAATTGCACATTTAAAAAAATAGGCATTCCTAATTCCCAATTCCTAATTCCCAATTCCCAATCCACCTTTAATAATCCGATGATGCAGGGCCAGGACCTGTGGAATTACTAATTGCTGTTCATCGTTGTAAATAATAAAATCGCACAATTTCATTTTAATATTTTCATCAACCTGCCGATCCATTCTTTTTTCTATTTCTTCTTTGGATATTTTATCCCGCAGCATAGTACGATGCATACGCAGATGCTTAGGCGCAGATACACCAATAATTAAATCCAGTCCTTCCTGCGCACTGGTTTCAAATAATAAAGCGGCTTCCTTTACTACATAGGGTGATTGTTGCTGCTGCATCCATTCATTGGCATCCCGAATGGTTACGGGGTGAACCAATGTGTTGAGTAGTTCCAGTTTATATTGATCATTAAAAACGATGCCTGCCAGGAAAGCCCTGTCCAGCACTCCATTTTTATAAGTACCTGCGCCAAAATGTTTTTGAATTTGTTGTTTTAATCCTGCATCAGCATTCATCAGTCTTTTAGCGGCGTCATCTGCATAATATACCGGTATACCCAATGTAGAGAACACTTTGGCAATTGTTGATTTTCCAGAACCTATTCCACCGGTAATGCCTATGCGTAACATGTTTTTTGTACCACTAAACAGTGGATTTTTATTTATTCCGAAAGATAATTGAAAAACAACTAAGAGACAGAACTCAAATATGAAAAATAAATTCTCTGGATTTTGTTCTTGAAAAAAATCACAAACTGCGGTTCTGCAGAAGAGTTCAAATAACGATAATCAACATACCTATCCGTAACAATTGTTACATAAATGCCTGGAGGAAGGATTTAATTTTATATCAAAAATGAAAAGGTATATATTCTCATTGGGTTTTATGTTAATCCTAATGAGTTATTCGTTTGGCCAAAACTCATTTCCTTATACATTAGAATTAAAGCCAGTAAATATTCCCGGTCTTCCGGGTCTTCATTCCTTTGCTCACGGGCAGTATGACAATAAGTGGTTAATTATTGGCGGAAGAAAAGATGGTATACATGCAAGACAACCTTTTAACGCATTTCCCCAATCTCAAAATAACACTGATATCTACGTCATTGACATAAATACCTCGCAGTTTTGGTCATCAACTGTAAATAACCTGCCTGTCGGAATAAAAGAACAATTGCAATCTACAAACATGAACTTTTACCAGGATGGCAATTCGCTTTTTATCGCAGGTGGATATGCTTTTTCTTCAAGTGAAAATGATCATATAACCTTTCCTAATCTTACCGCAGTAAATGTGCCGGGGCTCATCAACGCTGTTATAAATGGTGATGCAATTCAAACCAATTTTAAACAAATAACAGATGATATTTTTGCGGTGACAGGTGGTTATTTAAAAAAACTTGGCAATACATTCTATCTGGTTGGCGGCCACAGGTTTGACGGCAGGTACAATCCAATGGGTCATCCATCATATACCCAAACGTATACGAACCAGATCAGGAAATTTTCGATACATCATAATGAGTCCCAATTAAGTTTTTCAAACTACGAAACCATTACAGACCCTGTCCATTTGAGAAGAAGAGATTACAACCTGCTTCCACAAATATTTCCAAACAGGGAAGAAGGTTTTACTATTTCATCCGGGGTTTTTCAGCAAGAGGCTGATCTTCCATATTTATACCCGGTAGATATAACGGAAAAGCAATACAAACCTGTTACTGCATTCAACCAGTACCTGAGTAACTATCATTCAGCCGTTTTTACTTTTTATGACAGCACTTTAAATGAAATGCATTCCATTTTTTTTGGGGGAATAAGCCAGTATTATTACCAGGATAACCAATTGATCAATGATAAACAGGTTCCTTTCGTAAAAACAATCAGCCGCCTGACAAGGTATGCTGATGGTACTTTAAAAGAATATCAAATGCCTGTAGAAATGCCATCCTTACAGGGAGCCAGTGCAGAATTTATTCATAATCCTGCTGCACCACATTACAAATCGGGGATCATTAAAATTAACCAGGTGAAGGAGGATTCTATTCTTGTGGGATATATTTATGGAGGAATATCAAGTCCAGCATTAAATCCATTCAACAGTAACCGGGCTAATATAACAAGTGCTTCAAATGTCATTTATGCGGTAACGCTCATAAAAAACAAACAGGGTACAGGCGGACAATTAATTGATGGTAACAATCCGTATGATATCATGATTTATCCAAATCCAGCTGACAATTCAATCATTGTTAAATTTGATCTTGTTAATAAAACAAATGTGCATTATTATATAACAAATTCTCTTGGTCAATTAGTGAAGCAGGAGCAATTTGTAAACAATTCTGCAGGGGTTAATAATTTTAGGATAAGACTGGATGATGTTCAACCGCAGACATTAATGGTTACGTTTGTTTTTGACGATAAGTTTTTTGTGACAAAAAAAGTCGTTAAGCAGTAAAAAGTTTAATTGCGTTATAAACCAGGTAAGATTATGAATGATAAATTATCACCCATCATACAGGCAGAAGAACTTGTAAATCTTTACAAAAAAGAAGATTTAGTGTTGATTGATGCAAGTGGAAGTCCACATGCAAAAAAGAATTACGAAGAAAAACATTTAGATGGTGCATTGTTTGTTGACTTGAATACGCAATTGGCAGATATCAAAGAAGATGTATCCGAAGGGGGAAGACATCCGCTCCCTGCCGTTGAAAAATTTGCCGAGGTTTTATCTGGATTGGGAATTTCCCAAAACAGCCATGTTATAATCTATGATGATGCAAATGCTTCAAATGCCGCTGCCAGGTTTTGGTGGATGTTAAGATCCGCAGGCCACGAAAAAGTCCAGGTATTGAATGGCGGTTTAGAGGCAGCGGGGAAGGCAGGATTTCCCATATCCAATGAAAAGGTTACATCAAAAAAATCAGGTCCGTATAAACTAACAAAATGGATGCTGCCTTTAGCCGATTTGGAAGAAGTTAAGAAAGTTTCCAAAGATGAAAATTTCCTGGTGATAGATGTAAGAGACAGCGAACGTTATAAAGGAAATAAGGAACCGATTGATTTAGTTGCGGGGCATATTCCTGGTGCAGTTAATGTTCCATTTTCTACAAACCTTGACAGCAACGGTATGTTTTTGCCGCCTCATAATCTAAAAAATAAATACGAGGAGATCTTTCAAAATAAAAAAGCGGAAAATGTAATCGTTCATTGTGGTTCAGGGGTCACAGCCTGTCATACATTATTGGCTGTTGCCTATGCCGGTTTAGACATTCCAAAATTATATACAGGATCCTGGAGCGAATGGTCACGAAATAATTTCCCAATAGAAAAATCCAATTAAGAGAATAATGCAATTGTATTTCCTTTCTTTATCGCATAAAAAAACCCTGCACTTGGCAGGGCTTTTTATTCTAAGGCTTACTAACCTTTAATAATTATTTTTTATCAGCTACAACTGGTTTATTCAAAGCAGCTGTCCAGTCCATTGAGATGGAACTTTTTTCGATTTTGATATAGCTGCCAGGATTAATTTCCAGGCTCAATGTTCCATCTTCATTTATTTTGTTGATGGTACCATGGATGCCTGCAATAGTTACCACTTTATCTCCCTTTTGCAAATTCTCAATAAATGTTTTTTGGTTTTTGGCTCTTTTAGCCTGCGGACGAATAAAAAATAACCAGAAAACGACGATCATTAAACCCAGGAAAATCAGGTTCATACTGCCGAAACCCGATGAAGGAGCGGCTTGTAATAATACTTGGTTCATTTATACTTGTTTTATTATTTGATAACTTCTACCCTGAAACTTAATGTCTGCCTGTCGTTTGGCGCTGTATTCGCTACAACATATACTTCTTTGCGATGTTCGCCTGCACTTTGTCCCGCACTGTTGAATAATGCTTTGATAACGCTTTCTTTTCCAGGAGCAATAGGTTCCTGTGGTTTTTCGGCTACTGTGCATCCGCAGCCTGCAGAAACATTACTAACGATCAGAGGTTCGGTGCCGCTGTTTTTAAAACGGTAAGTAACTTCTACGGTTTGTCCTTCGGTTACTTTGCCCAGGTCCTGGTAACTTGAATCAACCCATTCAATGGTGGTATTACCTGCTGGTTCCGCTGTCACTGTCGTTTCAGTTTGGGCTGTAGTTTCATTACTTGCATCGTTGCTGCCGCATGCTGTAAAAATGAGTGCTGTACCCAGTACTAATAAATATTGCTTCATTGGTTATGCTGTTTTTTGAGAATTGCAAATGTAGGAAAAAACAGTTGCTTATGCTTTACCTCACTCTTTGGTGCAGATGCAAGGTTTGTATCCGGGCTTATCAGGCTTTTTTAAAATCCTTTTTATCCATTTTGCCCTGTTCCACCAGTTCTTTATGAATATTATCCAAAATGCCATTTATAAAATGACCGCTTTGTTCGGTACTGTATTCCTTGGCAAGGTCAATATATTCATTGATGGTTACCTTGGGTGGAATGGTTTCAAAATAGAGAAATTCACTTACACCCATTTTCATTAAAATCATATCGAGGAGGGCAATCCGTTCCGCATCCCAGTTTTTTAATTTGGGATTGATAAAAGTGGAAAGGTGTTCATCTTTTTCCAAAACGGTGTGAAGTAATGTTTTAGCAAATTCTAATTTATCATTGCTGATAAGTTCATAAAAGTCAATGCTGCCGGGCTTTTGCATAAATGTAGCCAGCAATTGCAGTACCTGGTCCGAGTCATCTTCCCAACCGGTAAAATGTTCTTCAATATGGCTGATGAATAAATCGGAAGGCAGTAAAAGCTGGTTCAGGATAAATTCCAGGATTTCTTTTTCTTCTTTTTTATCCCTGTCTTTTTTATTGATGTATGCAATGTATTCAGGCGATTGAATCAACTGGAAATAATATTTCCTTACCAGGTCCTTATCAATGATATTACCGGGACGGGTTTTTAATATCCATGCTTTAAAGCTTTCATCTTCCAGCATTTTCCACATCAGTTCATTGCCGGCAATTTTGGTATTAACGTTCATATCCTGCTGGGTTGGCAGGTGCTTGGATGCTTTTTGGTGTGCATCCTTTTCGGCGTAACGGGCAATTTCTGTAATAAAGTATACCAGGTAAATCAGCAGTTCACGGGTTTGGTCAAAATGTTTCTGTAATATTTTAACCGGCTCTCCTGGCTTAAAATCTTTTTTCTGCGCAGACAGGGTGTAGATGGTCTGCATAACTTTCACACGGATATTTCGTCTGCTAATCATTCCAAGAACTTTTTTTAAGGGTGCGAAGATATGGATTTGGAGGATGTCGATTTGTGAAAATCTGCAAACAAAGCTGAGATTAACAATTAATGCAAAATTGTCACTTTTAAAGTCGCGTTATTGGTTTCTTAAATGCATCCTCTGCCATGTTTAAACGATACCTGTAATAATGGCTTTAATATGGGCATTGGTACGAAATTCGTTTACATTTGCCGCCCGAGGTTCAGAAACAATTCGGGTTTCTTAAAAATTTAAACTCAAAATCAATACAAGTATGGCTAACAATTTAAACGTTACCCCTTTACATGACAGGGTAATTGTGAAACCAGCAAAAGCTGAAGAAAAAACTGCCGGTGGTATTATTATTCCTGATACCGCTAAAGAAAAACCTCAACGTGGAACTGTTGTTGCCGCTGGTCCTGGTAAAAAAGATGAGCCGGTTACAGTGAAAGTAGGCGATACTGTTTTATACGGTAAATATGCCGGAACGGAGATCCAGATTGAGGGTGATGACCTGTTGATCATGAGAGAAAGCGACATCTTAGCGATCGTTTAACCCCCATTTGTTGAATAGAATTACAGGAAGCACAAGAGTGCGACGCAACGAAAGCTACATAGCAGAACAGTTGCCGGGCTCAAAAACTGTAAAATCAGAAAATTAAAAACTTAAAAATTAATAAAGATGGCAAAACAAATATTCTTCGACATCGAAGCCCGTAATAAGATGAAAAAGGGCGTTGATACTTTGGCCAATGCGGTTAAAGTAACGCTTGGACCAAAAGGCAGAAACGTGGTTTTAGAGAAAAAATTCGGATCACCTTCAG
>CAMPGG010000205.1 GCA_946885335.1 uncultured Chitinophagaceae bacterium | reverse complement strand
TACTTTTCTATCAGCGCTTTAATTTCAATACCATTGAACTGCAAAAAACTATCCTTTACTTCAAAGCCCTCCTGGGGAAAATTAAAGGTTTGCTGAACGAGGTCGTTGTAGGAATTATCCATTTAAGAATTAAAAGATTGACGTATTAAAAAAATAACTGAACAAAAGTAAAGGTTTGCATAAATACAAACGAAAAATTTACCATTAACCCCTGTATATAAAAAAACCGGGCAACAAGTAGCCCGGTTAATATAAAAAATCACTGGTAATTATTTAACCTGTGCAACGAGGTTTTTAAATGATTCAGGATTATTCATGGCGATATCAGCCAGCATCTTCCTGTCAAGGGTGATCCCTTTTTTGTTCAAAGCGTTGATGAATTGAGAATAATTCATTCCTTCTTCCCTAACAGCCGCATTGATACGGGCTATCCATAAAGCACGGTATTCTCTTTTCTTTAATTTACGACCTACATACATATAGGTCATACCTTTTTCTACAACGTTTTTGGCAACGGTATAAACGTTTTTACGTTTACCATAAAAACCTTTGGCTTGTTTTAATATTTTTTTTCTGCGAGCTTTTGAAGCAACAGCATTTACTGAACGAGGCATATCTTAATTATTTTAGAATTTAAATTTAATAACTGCCAGTTGGCAGGTTGATCTCCCGGATCTAATTCCCAAGGAATTACTTTAACCTGAGTAATCGTTTTACAAAATCAAGATTGGCTTTACTAACCATGCCATCTATCCGCATACCGCGCTTACGCTTTTTGCTTTTTTTGGTTAGAATGTGGCGTTTAAAGGCTTTTTGGTGAGTGATCTTTCCAGTGCCCGTTACTTTGAAACGCTTTTTGGCGCTGGAATTTGTTTTTACTTTTGGCATTTTAAATGCTTTAATGGTGTACCCTTGAGGCGTTTTCCACGGGGAAAAACTTATTGGGCCTCTTCAGGAAATATCCCTTTCGGAATGTCCGTTTTTTAAACGGGCAGCAAAGGTAGCTTTTTTTGATAAAAAAACCGAGAGTCTTTTGAACTTAATCCAGGCCCAATTCAAGCCGGGTTTTCCTGGGTAACCGGGCTTTAACCAAATGATAACTTTGCTTAATATATTGCTCCCATTCATGCAAACTTAAAATGCCCGGATCCGTGACCGCAATCCATTTTGCACGGGCAAGGTAAGGCGCTGGTACAAACCCAATTCTTTCAGATAATATTTCAAATTCTTCATCAGTTACTTTGAAAGCAATTTTAAATGGTAAATCAAGTGAAGCGGCACAAAACATTTTACCTCCCACAGAAAACACCAGGTCATGGTCCCATTTCACATCCTCGGTAACCGCGGGAAATGCAAGACAAATTTTTCGCAAAAATTCAATTTCCATAACATTTAAATGGTATACATAAAGCTGCTGATTTTTATTTTTACTCTTTCCCCCCTATTTTTGCCAAAAAAAAATAATGGCGCAAGAACAATCAGCAAGCAGAAAAAAAAATAAATCACTGGCCTGGTTAATCTTTTTTATTTCAACCGCAGCCCTGGCATTTGCTATTATTACGCATTGGGAATGGCTTACCCTGATCATTCCATTTTGGGTTACTTCTTTTGTAATTGCCATGGATCTTATGTAATAAGTTTTTCCTCATAAAAAAATCCATTCAAATTGAATGGATTTTTTCGTTTAAAATATTACTTCTTTTTAAGCATCACCCAGAATAACAACCAGGGAATATATTAAACCTGGTACATAAAACAACAAGGTTAATAAAAGTGAGATCCAGAACTTACTGTTGATTTCACCCTGGTGCAGATAAACAGCCAATGGTGGCAATAAAATAGCGATAATCACCAATAACAATGTGTTAGTTACCGGTTCTGCGTTCATGTTAGATTTAGCTTTTTTCAATTCAGCTTTGGCTGATTTGATCCGTTCTTTTCTTTCTTTTTTTGATAAGCTTTTGAATTCAGCCACGGCTGCCTTTACAGCTGCAGGATCTGGTTCAGTAGTTGCAGAAACAGGTGTTGAGGTTGGAAGCGAAACAGCGAATCCTGCCGTACCCTGCAATACCAAAGCCGATACCAGGGATAAAATGAGTACCTTCTTTTTCATATTGGTTGATTTTGTTTTAAAAGATAAGTGTTTATAAAACATTTTAAATAATTAATGCCAGCAGGATGATCAATGCACCAAAACCAAATCCATACCACGACCATTTGATCTTTCTCCTGTCGCCTATTAAATAAGCGATCAGCACACCAAAAATACTGAGTAATAAACCCAGTAAAAATCCTGCAAAAGAAAAATCAGTAGCATCAATATCCTGGTTCAGCTGAAGCATATTTACAGGTTGGCCCCTTTTCACCTGCTTTTTTATTTTGTATTGTACGTATTTCAAACTTAAGACCTGGCCAAATCGCATTTTTTTCCCGGTTAAACTTTTATATTTTTTTGGCGTAAGATTGAGAATTTGTTCGAGTGTAAAATGAGCAGGATTTGAATTTAGCTGAACATCTTTAACAGCCAATACAGGAAAGTAAAAAAGAATACCGACCATGCTGAAAACAGCATATTTAAAAATTCTTTTCATCCCGGAAAATATTTTCGTTTATACTATAAAGTTAAGGGTTGAACTTTTTGAAAATAAAAAAACCCGCAATTTTAATTTGCGGGTTTTATTGATGAGATTAATTTTTATTTCACTTCTTCAAATTCAGCATCGGTTACATTATCACCAGCTGCTGATTCAGTATGCGGCTGACCATCTCCACCTGGTTGTTGCTGCGCACCGGCTGCATCACCTTGCTGGGAGGCTTTATATAATTCTTCACTGGCTGCCGTCCAGGCTGTATTCATCTCTGCCATAGCTGCATCAATCTGGGGAATATCCTGGGATTTGTGTGCATCTTTTAATTTTTGCAATGCCGCTTCGATAGGCGCTTTTTTATCCGCAGGAATTTTATCTCCATATTCTTTGATCTGCTTTTCCGTTTGAAAGATCAAACTATCGGCCTGGTTGATTTTTTCAATTTTTTCCTTCGCCGCTTTATCAGATTCTTCATTTGCTTTTGCTTCGGCTTTCATCTTTTCAACTTCCTCTTTATTCAAACCGCTTCCAGCTTCAATGCGAATCTTTTGTTCCTTACCGGTGCCTTTATCTTTAGCTGCAACATGGAGTAAACCATTGGCATCAATATCAAAAGTTACTTCAACTTGTGGCACACCGCGTGGTGCTGGTGGAATTCCATCAAGGTTAAAGATGCCAAGACTTTTGTTGTCTTTTGCTAATCCTCTTTCTCCTTGCAATACGTGGATCTGCACACCCGGTTGATTGTCACTTGCGGTAGAAAATGTTTCTGATTTTTTGGTTGGGATCGTGGTGTTACTTGGAATTAAGGTCGTCATTACACCACCTAAAGTTTCAATACCTAAAGAAAGCGGTGTTACGTCAAGCAACAATACATCTTTCACTTCTCCAGTTAAAACTGCACCCTGGATTGCTGCACCTACTGCAACCACTTCATCCGGGTTAACACCTTTGTTTGGTTTTTTTCCAAAAAATTTCTCAACAATCTCCTGCACCTTTGGAATACGGGTAGAACCACCAACCAAAATCACTTCGTCTACATCGCTGGCTTTCAGATTTGCATCTTTCAATGCCTGCTCACAAGGTTTAAGGCAACGGGCAAATAAATTGTCAGCTAATTGTTCAAATTTCGCCCTGCTCAACTTTTTGACCATATGCTTTGGCACACCATCAATAGCTGTGATGTAAGGAAGATTTATTTCAGTTTCAGATGAACTACTCAACTCGATCTTTGCTTTTTCAGACGCTTCTTTTAAACGCTGTAAAGCCATCGGATCTTTGCGCAGGTCAACATTCTCTTCTTTTTTAAATTCTTCTGCCAGCCAATCCATGATCACTTTATCAAAATCATCACCACCAAGGTGTGTATCACCGTTAGTAGATTTAACTTCAAATACACCTTCACCCAATTCCAAAATGGAAATATCGAATGTTCCACCACCTAAGTCAAAAACCGCGATTTTGGAATCATGATGTTTTTTATCCAAACCATAAGCTAATGCTGCAGCTGTAGGTTCGTTTACGATCCGGCGAACATTTAAACCGGCAATTTCACCAGCTTCCTTAGTTGCCTGCCTTTGCGCATCATTAAAATAAGCTGGAACAGTAATTACGGCTTCATTTATTTCCTGGCCCAGGTAATCTTCGGCCGTTTTTTTCATTTTCTGCAAGATCATGGCAGAAATTTCCTGTGGCGTATATAACCTGCCATCAATGTCAATACGAACGGTATTATTGTCACCTTTTACTATTTTATAGCTCCAATGGCTCATTTCCTCAGATACCTCATCATGCCGACGACCCATAAAACGCTTCACACTATTGATAGTATGAACGGGGTTTGTAATAGCCTGGCGTTTGGCAGGATCACCTACTTTACGTTCGCCATTTTTCAAAAAAGCCACTACAGACGGTGTTGTACGACGTCCTTCATCATTTGCTATAACAACCGGCTCATTACCCTCCATAACGGCAACGCAGCTATTAGTTGTTCCTAAGTCTATTCCTATTATTTTTCCCATTATTGAAAAAATTTAATTGTTTCATTAAGTTTTACAATGATTATGCCGTTGACAGCCGAATGAAAAAATGGCAGGGTTTAAAGTGATCATCTTCTAAAATTCCCTTTCATTATATTATTCACAAAGCTTTTCCATTCCAGCACTTATTTTTATCACTCAAAGATTCAATGGCATGATGAAAAAACGATGGCTTTTCCTGGTCCCTTTAATAACACTATTTGCCTGCTCCAAAAAATTGGTACCAGAAAAACCAGTGTTGGGTGATTCTTATTTCAAACTGGATTCATTGCCATCTTCTGAGTTTAATATTCCAATCCAGGTAAACCTTCGACCAATATATGCAATGGCGGAAAAGAGCATAGACAAAGAATTCAATTCTCCAAACTGGCCCAATGAATGGATTCAACCAGATTGTGCTACCCGGTATAAATACAGGTTTCGGCGTGGCCCCTTGCAGTTTAGGGCATCAGGATTAAGCCTGGCCCTTGGATTTACGGGTAATTATCAAATAATCGGATCTACCCGGGCATGTGTAGGAGGAACCATCCTTTCGCCCTGGACACCACCCTGCAGTTGTGGATTTGAAGAAGGCGAAAGGCGTGTAAATGTCAGTTTCAATAATTCCATTGCTTTAATGAATGATTATAAAGTAAGATTGAATATTGAAAGAATGGAACCGGTCGCTATTGATAAATGCAGTATTTGCTTTTGGGGACAGGACATAACCAATACGGTTATGAATAGTTTAAAAGAAGAACTTGACCTGGCAAAGAAAGCTGTTGAGGATTCTTTCGGCACTGTAGACCTGGCTCCCCGATTTAGAGAAATTTGGAACCTGCTGAATAAACCTGTCAATCTTGCTGGTTTGGGTTGGTTACAGGTAAATCCGCAACAATTCCGGCTTAATAATCTATACGCCAGGAACGATTCACTGAATTTATTTTTGGGTCTTTCTGCCCGGCCGGTTATTATGCTGGATAAGCCGGATGAAACATCCAAAGCTTTGCCCATACTGGCACCCTTTAAAACCAATACCGGGTTTAATATTTTTTTGGATGCCGTTTTAAATTATGATTCACTAAGCAACATTCTTACAACCCAACTCAGGGATCAGCAATATGAATTTGACAAAGGGCCGGTGAAAAAGAAATTTATTGTAAAAAATATCCAACTCATAGGACAGGATAATGAAAAAATAGTTATCCGGATTGATTTCGAAGGTTCGGATAAAGGCACAATATACCTGACGGGGAAACCTGTTTATAATACAAGTGAAAGGATCATGCAGTTTGCTCAACTTGACTTTGATATCCGCACCAAAGATTTGTTGGTAAAATCTGCAGGCTGGTTATTCAATAAAAGAATTTTGAATGAAATACAGCAGTATTCCCGTTTTGACCTCGGCTCACTCATTGACTCTTCTATGATCACCATAAACCAGCAGTTGAACAGGGAGATTATGCCAGGTATAAAAAGCTATGGGAAAATGAACCAGTTAGTGTTGTTGGGACTTTATCCATTGAAAGATAACCTGGTGATCCGCAGTAATATCAGTGGCGACCTGACCATTAAAGTTGAATCAATCGACTTCAGCCTGTGATGCAACTTTGCGAACACGGAAAGTGAAATGTTTCTGGCTCAGGTAACTAAAGGCAACTACAAAAAAAGTGGTGAAAATTTTAGCCGGCGTTGGAAATATGCCAACGTATTCAACAAAAAATTTAATGAATATATAATTCAATAACAAACAGGCAAGCACCAGGCTGAAATAGCGGATTAACTGTACTCTTCCCCTTAAATTAGATTCAGAAAACACCACGTATTTGGATAAAAAG
>CAMPGG010000204.1 GCA_946885335.1 uncultured Chitinophagaceae bacterium | reverse complement strand
TTTGGTGTGATGGATGAATCACTGGCCATTGATACCATGATGAAAACGGAGTTCAGGGATCTGCAACAAAAGCCACGCTGGGCCGATGGTTCAGGACTGAGCAGGTATAACTTATTTACTCCTCAAAATTTTATTGCCATCCTTGAAAAAATGAAGGACCAGTTCGGGATGGATCGGCTAAAAAATATTTTTGCAACAGGCAACACGGGTACCCTGAGAAATTATTATGTAGCAGACAGTACATTTTTTTATGCCAAGACCGGCACCCTCGGTGGTGTAGTGGCCCTGAGTGGATTTTTGATCACCAAAAAAAATAAGCTACTGATTGTTTCGGTGCTGGTGAATAATCACCGGGCTTCATCAACAGATATCAGGAGGGGTGTAGAGAAATTTATCCAGGAACTGCGAAGAAAGTATTGATTAAGCATTTTTCTTTTGCAGGTTACCTGCCGAACATTTTATCTAATTGTTCATTTTTAAATTCCAGGAAAACCGGGGAACCATTGGGTGCAATATTAGGTTGACCGGATGCAAAAAGATCAGCAGTCAAATTGCGCATTTCCCTTTCCGTTAGTCGCTTGCCAGGTTTAATGCTTTGTTGCCAGGCCGCTGCCCTGATCAGTTTTTCCCGCTTTGAGAATTTTACTTCGTTACTGAAATGCTTATACTGGTCCAATAAAGTTTCTATCGTGTTTTTTTCATAACCCTGTTCTACATCAGCCGGTGTTCCCTGTATCACGTAAGTATTTTTGCCAAAGGGTTCAATCATGAATCCCAGCAAACGCAACTCAGGTAACACCTCTTCCAGGATAGCGGCATCCGCAGGTGCCAGGTCTATGCTAACAGGAAAAAGACTTTGTTGCGTAGAAACAGGCTTACCAGTCAGCGCCTCATTCATTCTTTCATACAAAACCCTTTCATGTGCCGCCTGCTGGTGAACCAGTAAAAAACCTGCAGGTGATGGAACCAAAATATAGGTGTTATTGATTTGTGTATGCTCTGCCTCGTGCAGGTAACTGGCAGGGCTAACCGATTTTAGAAAACCGGTATTTTGTGGTTGTGCACGAAAGTCAGGTTCTTCTCCGGGTACGGGTTCACGGGGCAGTTCATCCAATAAGGATTTCCATGGTCTTTCTGCTTGTCCCGGCGAAGATGAAATGGAATGTGCCTGGTGTTGTTTTGTAAATCCTTCAAAAATGGAGGATGATTTGGCCGCCCATTGTTTTTGTTCCGTAAATGGTTGTTGAATGGAAGGTAATTGCTGGATCGATGCATCAAGATCAAAATCAAGTGTTGGTGTAATACTGAATTGCGCCAGTGAATGCTTGATGGCCGCTTGCACAAATGCGTACACGATCCTTTCATCTTCAAATTTAATTTCCTGTTTGGTGGGATGCACATTTACATCCACCTGTACTGGATCCAGGTCTATAAAAAGTACATACATAGGGAAACTTTCCGAAGGGATCATTTCACTGTATGCATTCATGATAGCATGATTGAGATAGGCACTTTTTATAAAACGGTTGTTGACGAAAAAATATTGATCGCCGCGGGTCTTCTTAGCTGTATCGGGTTTGCCAACAAAGCCATGGATATTTAAATAATCCGTTTCTTCTTTTACACTTACCAGTTTGGTATTGTAATTAGACCCAAGTAACTGGATGATGCGTTGTTTTAATGTACCTGCTTCCAGGTGAAACATTTGCTGCCCGTTGGTGGTGAGTGAAAAAAATATTTGGGGAAAAGCGAGTGCCACCCGGGTAAATTCGTCAATGATATGTCTTAATTCTGCCGCATTGGTTTTAAGAAAATTTCGCCTGGCTGGAACATTGAAAAAAAGATTTTTCATGCAGATGCTGGTACCTGTTGGCATGGCAACCGGTTCCTGGCGGATGACGTTGCTGTTTTCCACTTCAATCAAAACACCAGCCTGGTCCGATTCTCTTTTTGTTTTTAATTCTACCTGCGCAACGGCAGCAATAGAGGCAAGTGCTTCGCCCCGGAAACCCATGGTGCGTATATGAAACAGGTCGTCAATGGTATTGATCTTGGAGGTTGCATGGCGCTCAAAGCTAAGCCGGGCATCGGTTTCACTCATGCCGCTTCCATTGTCAATCACCTGGATCAACGATTTGCCCGCATCATTCACAATGAGTTTTATTTCAGTGGCGCCTGCATCCACTGCATTTTCAAGTAGTTCTTTAACGGCGCTGGAGGGCCGCTGAATAACTTCACCGGCGGCAATCTGGTTGGCAATATGATCTGGTAATAGCGAAATCTTATCTGGCACGTATTCTTCTTTAAAAACAAAAGTAAGCAAAGTTAACAGCCTTCATCCAACCATAAGGGCCTGGATGAAGTCAAGATAACAGAATGAAGAAAAATGGTAAATATAAAATACATGCGTTAAAGAGGTTTTAAAACAGCATAAAAAAAACTGTTTTGTATTAACTTGTGCGCATTAGCAGGTCAAATTACAAAAAGCCATTATTTTTTTTACTATGTTCCCGGATCTCCGGGAACCGGCAAGTCTTCCCTGGCAAGGGTTTGATGAAAAATTAAATTGAAACATGAAGAAATATCTATCCTTTTTATTAGTAAGTGTTGTTATATCATCAGCAGGTTTTGGGCAATTTAAAAGTCATTTAACAGAAACTCAATGGGTTGACAGTGTTTTTAAAACGTTATCGAAAGATGAAAAGATCACCCAATTGATGATCATCCGGGCACATAGCAACCTTGGGGCTGATCATGTAAAAAAGGTAGAAAATCAAATCAAAAAATATAATGTAGGTGGCCTCGTGTTTTTCCAGGGTGGGCCAGTCCGGCAGGCAAATCTCACCAATCATTACCAGTCGCTGGCAAAAACGCCATTACTGGTAACCATTGATGGAGAGTGGGGTTTGGGAATGCGGCTTGACAGTGTCACCAAATTTCCTTACCAGCTTACGCTGGGAGCTATCAGCGATCCCAATATAGTTTATGAAATGGGCGTAGCGGTAGGGCAGCAGGCAAAGCGTTTAGGCATTCACGTTAATTTTGCACCTGTTGTTGACATTAACAACAATCCGAATAATCCCGTAATTGGTTACCGAAGTTTTGGCGAAGACAAGGAAAGGGTTGCACAACTGGGTATTGCCTATACAAAAGGAATGCAGGATGCAGGTATCATGGCTTGTGCCAAACATTTTCCAGGGCATGGCGATGTGGATGTGGATTCGCATTATGATTTACCGGTGATCAATAAAAGCCTGGCGCAAATGGACACCACAGAATTATATCCATTTAAAAAATTATTTGAAGCAGGCGTTGGCAGTGTGATGATTGCGCATTTATATATTCCTGCAATTGATAATACAGCTAACCGCGCCACCTCTTTATCTAAAAATAATGTAACCGGTTTATTGAAAGATGAGATGGGTTATGAAGGTTTAACATTCACCGATGCCCTGGAGATGAAAGGGGTTTCGAAATTTTTTCCCGGAGGGGAGATTGCCGTTCAATCCTTGATCGCAGGCAATGATATCCTTTGTTTGCCTGAAGATGTAGGTGGATCTTTAGCCGCTATCAAAACGGCCATTAAGAAAAAGAAAATTACCTGGAAAGATATTGATGCAAGAGTTAAGAAAGTACTGCATGCAAAATACCAGCTGGGTCTGCATACAGTAAACCCGATTAATACACACAACCTGGTTAATGACCTGAATGAAAAAACAGATGCGATCCGTGCAAAAGTGGCGGAACATACCTTCACGATGGTTAATTATGATAACCAGGCCTTTCCGTTAAAACCCGGCAAGAAAGTGGCTTATGTTGGGATCGGTACATCAGAAAATAATTTTGGTAAGCGATTGAGGAATGAGTGGGATGCAAAGAGTTTCTATTTCAGTTATAAGGATGGTGAGGAAAATGCAAAAAGCATTATCAACGCCATTGCTAACGGAAATTTTGATGAAGTGATCATTGGGGTACATGATTACAGTTTAAGGCCAGCCAACAATTATAATATCAGCGAAAGCGCCATTAGTTTGTGGAACAGGTTGCAGGCTTATAAAACCAGCACCTTTGTTTTCGGTAATGTATATGCGCTTTCTAATTTCTGCACGGCCAAGACCCTGGTGGCTGCTTACCAGGATGATGCCATTACCCATGATGTGGCTGCGGATCTTGTTGCCGGCAGACTGATGGCTACGGGTAAATTGCCCGTTACCGTTTGTGCATATAAATATGGAACAGGGATCACTATGCAGTATGACCCGGTTCCACATCCAACCATTGCCGGAATGGAATTGAAAGAAGTGGATTCAATTGTCCTGGATGCCATTGATAAAAAAGCATTTCCAGGCGCCGTAGTTATGGCAGTAAAAGATGGCGAGATCATCTACCATAAATCGTTTGGTAATTACCGTTATGAAGATTCTCCTGAAACTTCGCTTGAAAGTATTTTTGACCTTGCATCGATCACCAAAGTAGCCGCAACTACCATGTCGGTGATGAAGTTGTATGAGCAGGGTAAACTGAATTTGAATAAACGTTTGGGCGATTATCTTAGTTGGGTAAAAGGAACCAACAAAGAAAGACTGATCATTAAAGACATCCTGCTGCACCAGGCGGGATTGAATCCATTCATCGCATTTTACAAAGAAACTATTGACTCAATCACCGGACTTCCACTGCCGGGATTATATTCCAAAACTTCACAACCCGGGTATACTACAAGAGTAGCCGAAAATTTATTTCTGCGCAACGACTGGAATGATAAAATGTACCAGCGAATATTAGAAAGCCAGGTTGGCCCGCAAAACAAATATGTTTACAGTGATAATGATTTTATTTTTCTCGGCAAAGTAGTGGAAGCTATAAGCGGGTTGACGCTTGATGAATTTGCCAAGAGAAACTTTTATATCCCTATGGGGTTGACATCGGTTGGTTTTAAACCAAGGGAACGTTATCCATTAAGCCGGATAGTACCAACAGAATCTGAGCCACATTTCCGGGGGCAATTAATTCAAGGCGATGTACATGATGAAGGCGCCAGCATGTTTGGTGGCGTTTCCGGTCATGCGGGGTTATTTGGGAATGCATACGACCTTGGGATGCTTTTCCAGATGCTGGCCAATGGTGGAGAGTTAAATGGAAAACGATTCCTGAAACCGGAAACCATCAATTATTTTACTTCTTACCAAAGTTCTATCAGTCGGCGCGGATTAGGATTTGATAAACCAGAAAAAGATAATGACAAAGAAAACAATCCATATCCCAGCGCTTTGGCATCACCCAAAACCTTTGGACATACGGGCTTTACCGGCACCTGTGTTTGGGTTGATCCCGAAGTAAACCTGGTTTATGTATTCCTTTCTAACAGGGTTTATCCCACCCGTAACAATCCATTATTATCCCGGTTAAATGTAAGGGGCAATATCCAGGACGCCATTTATAAAGCCATTAAACAAAAAGCCTTTTAAGGTTTTTGATCCGGTGGCATTTGCCTTGGCGGTCTTCTTTTTTGGGAAGATTGCGGAGGCCTTTGCTTTGGTTGATTTGGGTTTGGCGGTCGATTGGCTTTAGGTTGTTGAGGCCGCTGTTCAGGATTTTGTGGTCTTGGCTGATTAGGACGACCAGGTCCGGGCTTTTGCTGCTGGCTTCTTTGATCAGGCCTTTGCTGCTGGCCACCTTTACTGAAACGTTTTTTCTTATCTGCTTTTTCCAGGCTTTTTAAAGTAATCTGTCCTACAACATCAACAAATTCCGGTTCCACTTCTTTTGGTTTGGAGCTGGTAATTTCCACGGCTTCCAGTTCTTCCGGGATGATATTTTGTGCATTCAGCGTTTTGATCTTTTTAACCCGTTCAATCGTTAGCGGGTATTGTTTATTGGTGTCTGGTAACACATACCACATCAGGTTTTTAAAAATATCTTTTTTGATCAGGATAGCAGTTCCTTTTTTTACCTGCAATGTATCCGCATATTCAGGGAAATGCTGCAATGCATCCAGGTAAGTATCCAGTTCATAATTCAAACAACATTTTAAACGGCCACATTGACCACTTAATTTGGTTTGATTGATGGATAGATTTTGGTAACGTGCGGCTGTCGTGTTAACTGATTTAAAATCGGTCAGCCAGGTAGCGCAGCATAATTCACGGCCACAACTGCCTATACCACCCACTTTACCGCTTTCCTGGCGGGCGCCTATCTGGCGCATTTCCACTTTTACTTTAAACTCGCTGGCCAAAACTTTTATCAATTCACGAAAGTCAACCCGGTCATCGGCAATATAAAAGAAAGTGGCTTTGCGGCCATCGGCCTGTATCTCCACTTCACTGATCTTCATATTGAGATTGAGTTGCTGAATGATGGCTCTTGTCCGCACCAAAGCTTCTTTTTCTCTTGCTTTATTTTGTTTCCAAAGATCAAGATCGCGATCGCTGGAGCGGCGGAGCACTTTTTTCAT
>CAMPGG010000203.1 GCA_946885335.1 uncultured Chitinophagaceae bacterium | reverse complement strand
ACAGCGGTTGCAGGGGACTATTATCCCAGGACGGCAAACAGCAACTGGACTTATGCTTTTGATGGTGATGTGAATGACACCCTTTTCAGGGCTGCTGTATCTGAAACGATAACAGCCTTAGGCAACACCTGGAATATATTTGGAGAAAGCACAGACCTGTCGCAAGGACTGGATTCTTCCGGTTATTATCGCAAGGCTGGGAATGATTATTTTGAATACCTCGATTTCGGCGCCTTTTTTGGGTTTGAAAATGCCGTCTGGGGTCAATACATAATGCTGAAAGATAACCAACCTGTTGCGGGCACCTGGACATCGGAGCCCATCATCGGTACACAGGGAGGTGTTTCTTTTACACTCCGGATTAAAAGCACCATTTTACAAAAGGATGCCAGTATAACGGTGCTCGGTACCGCATATCCTAATACTATTGTAGTGGAAGAAAAAATCGAGGCTGATGCCGGTGGCGGTAATTGGACCGATATAACCGCTGCGGCTGGCT
This sequence comes from uncultured Chitinophagaceae bacterium, assembly GCA_946885335.1. Next base: position 5,984 of record CAMPGG010000203.1, on the reverse strand, counting down.
ATATCAGAACATATTACAGTAAGAATATTGGCATGATTAAAAAAGAATTCTTTAATGGCGCCGGCACCTCCGAATTGTTATTGGAATTAAAACGGCACCAGGTGTTTTAATTTTTGGTTGATTTTTAGAATGCTTTTTTCTCTGCAGATTTTAATGGTGGAAGGATAAAATCGTCCAATGCACTTTTTTGGGAGATCATTTTTTCAATTTCTTCTATTTTCCTTGGAGCATAAATTGAGAGCAATTCATAATCATTTTCCCTGATCAGCACATCGTCTTCAATTCGAACGGCAATTCCCCACCATTTTTTATCGCAATCACTATCAGAAGGGATATAAATGCCCGGTTCAATGGTAATGACCATGTCTTTTTTCATGGTTTTTGAAAAATTCCGGTCATGAACATCTAACCCGATATGATGTAAAAGTCCATGAGGATAATATTTGTTTACTTCTTTTTTGTCTTTGATGATTTTCAGTTTTAATAACCCATCTGAAATTACGTTTTTAGCGGCAGCGCTGGCATCGGCAAAACTGGCACCGTCTTTTAAAATCTTAAATGCCGCTTCCTGCGCATCGTAAACCAGTTGATAAATTATTCTTTCCTCAGCTGAAAATTTTCCATCTGCCGGGATGGTTCGTGTAACATCAGCCGTATAGCCATGGTATTGTGCACCAACATCCATCAGGATCATATCATTTCCAACTTTGGTCCTGGTGTTTTCCGTGTAATGCAGTATGCAGCCGTTTTCACCAGAACCAACGATAGAGCCATAACCAACAGCTTCCGCACCATATTTTTTATGTACAAATTCATGCAAACCCTGGATCTCTAATTCTGACATGCCAGGTTTAATGGCTTTCATTACTTCATTTTGTCCCTGGCAACTGATCTCTACTGCTTTCCTGATCAATGTTAATTCTTCACTCGTTTTTATTTCTCTTAACTGGCCCGTCAACTGGAAAAATAATTTATGATCAAAACGTTTATCCCCGTTTTCGTTGTAACCGGCCTTTGATTTGAATTGTTCAATTAGATCAAAAAGATCCGCTTTGTCCCAACGTGAATCTGCTACATCCTTAGGTAAATTGGCAGAAATGATCTTTTTAAAGGAGGTAAGTTCAATATTAAAATCAGCAAATGCTGCGCCTGTAAATACATTTTTGAAACCCAGTTTATTTTTCACACCTTCAACACCTAATCTTCTGCCATTCCATTTTTCAGCCTGTTCATTTCTTTCCTGTACAAAGAACAATTCGTTATACTTATCGCCATTATGAGCAGTTTGTGTTTCTTTAAAAATGAATAACACAGCATTGGGTTCGCGGTAGCCGGTGAAGTAATACATATCAGGGTTGGCATGATAGATATAATCCACATCGTTGCTGAAATTACGAACGGGGTATGCAAAAATGACTGCAACTGAATGCTCAGGCATCAGTTCCCTGAGTGCTTCCCTGCGACCTTCATGAAATTCGGCACTTAAATAATCCGTTGGCAAATCTGCCTGTGCAAACAAACTGTTGTATCCAAACAAAAAAACCAGGAATAACGAAACGTATCTGTTTATCATAAAATAAAAATGGTTGAAGTGTTTTAAAAATAAAACATTTCAACCATCGTTAAGATCAAAAATTATAAACGGCGTAATTATTTACTCTTCGTCTTCTTCATAATAAGCATCTTCACTGTTATATTGTTTTTCCCAAGCTCTAACGGCATCGTCAGTAAGGCATTCAACAATATCAACTATCGGATCCGATTTTTTCTTCCATTCACTTGCCAGTGTATCCTCGTACCGAAGAATATACATACAATGATCCGACTCCATCGCTACCTTGATCAAAGTAAGAGGAGAGTCTTTTTTTTCCTGCACCAGGTAATAACAGCCAATTTCCAGTAATCCATACGCGAACATACATCCTCCTTTTTTTGATGGTTAATTATAATAATCCAGAATTTAATGAGCCGCAATTGGCCTGGGTAGTGAAGAATTTAATGAAACACCCTAAAAGAGATGGTTAGTGATCTTCAAGGGTGGGGTTAGAATTCAAAAATAAGGATATTAAAAACAGTCACAACCACCTTTTAAATATTTAATGAAAATTTAAGTCTTTAGATCTGAAAATCAATATTTTATAAAGGTAAAAGACATTTAAACTTAAATTAAAATAACCCGTATCAAGGGTAAAAATCGCATTCAGCTGCTTATAGATGATATGACAATTATTAATAAAATGAGCCTCATTCAAAAGCTAACAAAGAAAAAGGCTGTCTTTGAAGACAGCCTTTTTTAGCCGATTCTACTAGCTGTAATAACAATGTTTTTTCTTCGTTTCTTTTTTAATTTCCTTTTGTTGTTTTTCGGTCTTAATTTCTTTCTTCTCTTTTTTAACCTCATTCCTTAAACTAGCAAATGCAACGGCCGCCACGCAGGCGATGAGCACCAGGAAAACCAGTAACTTTTTCATACGCAACGATTTTATCTATAAAAGTTACAACCATTTTTTTATTGGCAGAAATCAAAATGACCAGCGGCATATTATACCAGTAAGCGTTTTATTTTTTCCACAAAGGTGTACAATTCTACTGCTTGAGGGCTTATGGCCTTTTGTTATATTTGCGCGGTTTGTATGTTTTCAACCGGATACATATAATCTTTAAAACCCTGGAGAAACCATAAATGGCAAAGGAAAAAGAAGCAAACATTTTTGAATATAATGAAGCCAGTATTAAAAGTTTAGACTGGCGGGAACATATTCGCTTACGCCCTGGAATGTATATCGGCAAATTAGGTGATGGCAGCAGCCCGGATGATGGTATTTATGTCCTGGTAAAAGAGGTGCTTGACAACTGCATTGATGAATACACGATGGGTTATGGAAAAACCATCGAAATCACCATTAAAGATAAAGTGGTTGAAATAAGAGACTACGGCCGCGGAATTCCCTTAGGTAAAGTAGTGGATGTGGTGAGTAAGATCAATACCGGCGCCAAATACGATAGTAAAGCATTTCAAAAAAGCGTTGGCTTGAATGGTGTTGGTACAAAAGCTGTTAATGCTCTGAGTAATTTTTTTAAGGTTACCGCCTTTAGAGATGGAAAAGAGAAAACGGCTGAATTTGCTAAAGGAGTTTTAGTCAAAGAATTCAAAGAATCAAAAACAGGCGAAGGCAACGGAACTTATGTAACCTTTATTCCGGATGAAGGCGTTTTTAAAAATTTTCATTTTATCCCGGAGTACCTGGAAAACCAGATCTGGAATTATTGTTTCCTTAATGCCGGCTTAAAGATTGTTTACAACGGCAAAAGTTTTATCAGCCGCAATGGCCTCCTCGATCTGTTACAACGCAAAACCAATGAAGATGAAATTCGTTATCCCATCATTCACCTGAAAGGAGATGACATTGAATTAGCCATCACCCATACCAATGATTATGGAGAAGATATTTACAGTTTTGTAAATGGTCAGCATACAACGCAGGGTGGTACACACCAGCAGGCATTCAGGGAAGCTTATGTAAAAACGATCCGTGATTTTTATAAAAAAGATTATGATGCTTCAGATATCCGCACCAGTATTGCGGCTGCAGTTTCTGTAAGAGTGGTAGAACCGGTTTTTGAAAGCCAGACAAAAACTAAATTGGGTTCTCAATTTGTAGAAGAAGGTGGCAAAAGTATGCGCCAGTTTATTGGCGATTTTTTGTCAAAAGAACTGAATAATTATTTGCATAAAAACCCCGCAACCGCGGATGGTTTAAAAAGAAGAATTGAACAAAGCGAAAGAGAACGCAAAGATCTTGCAGGTATAAAAAAGCTTGCAAATGAAAGAGCTAAAAAAGCAAACCTGCATAATAAAAAATTAAGAGATTGCCGGGTACATTTTAATGATGAACCGCCGGCAAAAAATAAAGAAGAATTTTTTAGCAAACAAAAGGAAAGTACCATTTTTATTACCGAAGGTGATTCAGCAAGCGGCTCCATTACTAAAGCACGGAATGTTGAAACGCAGGCGGTTTTTAGTTTGCGTGGAAAACCATTGAACAGTTTTGGTCTTACCAAAAAAGTGGTTTACGAAAACGAAGAATTCAATTTACTGCAGCATGCATTAAATATTGAAGACGGGTTAGAAGGTTTGCGTTACAATAATATTGTTGTTGCAACTGATGCGGATGTAGATGGTATGCACATCCGGCTATTGTTGATGACATTTTTCCTGCAATTTTTTCCTGACCTCGTAAGAAATGGCCACATCTATATATTGGAAACACCATTGTTCCGTATCCGGAATAAGCAGGAAACTATTTATACCTATAGTGAAGAAGAAAGGCAGGCGGCAATAAAAAAATTGGGTGCTAAGCCGGAAATTACAAGGTTTAAGGGTTTGGGTGAAATCAGCCCGGATGAATTTGCACAATTCATAGGCGAGGATATGCGAAAGCAACCCGTGATCATGGAACAACACACGCATATTCAGCAATTGCTTGAATATTATATGGGGAAGAACACAATGGAAAGGCAGGAATTTATTATTGGCAACCTGAAATTTGAAAGTGATGAACCTATTAATGAAGTAACCGGGCAAAAAATGGCTGATGCTTAATGTTTCCCGGACTTGACATTAAATAAATAATTATAAAAAATTATGAATAACGAAGAACAGGTAAAAGTGGAAAACGAAGAACAGTTGAATGAAGAAAAAGTGCAGAATGTTAATCAGGAAACAAATCTGGTTCACATAGTTTTCCAGGAGCCGGATATTGCTGTATTGAAATCGGCAATGGAAATGGATGAAAAGTTAATGGGTGAAGTTCTTTTGATCAGGGATGATTTTGCTGTAGGTCCATTAACTAATCTTGATGAAGAAGAAGGCTGGCAGCAAAGAGTAGAATGGTGGAGAAGTTTGCTTGAAGGTTCACCTTATGGTACCCAACTGGCTGGCAGTTTCGATGATCGCAATACGGTTAAGGAGTTGCAGGAAAAGTTGGATGCAAATCCGGACTTACAAGCCTGGATCTGGATGGGACAAAACCAACATGATGTATGTGGTTATTTTTGGTTGATGCGCCAGTTGAGCAATTACCAGGGACGCATCATGGTTTTATACCTAAATAATCTTCCATTTTTAAATGAGAAAGGTCAATTATATTATCCTACAACCATTCATGATATTTTACCCAAAGAAATATTGAAAGCAAAGAAGTTATCAAGACCCATTACCCTGAGTGAGTTTGAGGTGGATCCGGATGAATGGAAAAGACTGGTGGAAGAAAATGGTGGCGTGCGGATTTTAGAAGGTGGAAAAAAAATAGCCAGTGAGAGCGAAAATTTTTACGATAAGGAATTATTGAAAAACGCCAGTGCCGAATGGCAAAAAGCCGGAAGAGTACTTTCGAATACACTTCACCGGATGAAGATAAAAACTGGCGATGTTTATATGATGTGGCGTATGAAAAACCTGGTGAACAGTGGCCATCTTGAAGCCATGGGTGATACAAACAAAAACTGGAAAGACTTTGATGTTAAATTAGCAAACCCTGTTGATAAAGCAGAAACAGTACCTTCAGCTTCTGAAGAAAGTTAATTGAATCCAAATGAAGAATATACTTAAACTGGAAGAGTTGGCACTGTTTGGCATTAGCCTCTACGCTCTTTATTATTTTGATGCGGCATGGTGGTATTATTTGTTATTGTTTCTAGGGCCTGATTTAAGTATGATAGGTTATGCGTTTGGTAATAAAACCGGGGCTGCTTTATATAATTTGTTTCATCATAAAGCTTTGGCAGTTGTCTTTTTTTTATGGGGATTTTTGACTGGTACCACCATACTCATTTTAATCGGTACCATCTTATTTGGTCATGCTTCCATGGACAGGATTTTTGGTTATGGTTTAAAGTATGAAACCGGTTTTCAATTTACTCACCTGGGTGTCATCAATAAAAAACACGAGCATGCAAAAGTTTAGTTTCTTATTCTCATTCCT
>CAMPGG010000202.1 GCA_946885335.1 uncultured Chitinophagaceae bacterium | reverse complement strand
TTTGCCGGTCTTTATTAATGGTATTAATTGTTCTATTTCATCTTTCATAACTTATAATAAACCCAGGCAACCAAAGCTGGTTGTAAAACCAAAATACAAAATTAATTTTTATTATGCCTGCCCGGTGGTTTCCTGCCAATGAAACAATTGCCTTAAGTTATAATGACGGTGTAAATGGTAAGATGAATTTATCTGAACCGGTATAATTCGTTTAAGGTTGTAACTCTGTTTTAGTCCATTGTCCATTTATTAGTTGGTATAATTTTCTGTTGTGAAAACGTGTTGGATTAAATTCTAAAAACTCAATTCTAATTGGTTGAATTGAATAGCCACTCCAATTTTCAGGTCTTGTCAATAGTTGGTTATAAAAGTTTGATTCAGTTTCTTGGTATTTTTTGTTTAAAGTTTCGATGTCGTTAATTGTCTGTCCCTGGTTGCTAACAATAGAAACAATTTGGCTGTCTCTGTTACGTTCAGCAAAATATTTGTCTGCAAGTTGATTACTTATTTGTGTTGCGTTTCCTTGTATTCTCACTTGTCTTTCGGTTGATGTCCACCAAAAAGTTAAAGCCACTTTATTATTTTCAATAATTTCAAGTCCTTTTCTTGAAGTCAATGTTCCTGTAATAATAAAGTTGTTTTCAACAATTCCTTTGAATGAAACAAACCTTGCATTTGGGTAATTGTCTGTGCCAATAGTTGATAGGCAACAAGCAGTCGGAATACTAACCTTTGTCAGGTTTAATTCTTCGCCAAACCACTTATTAAAAATTTCTACTGGTGAAGTTTCCATTCTAAATTCTTTTAGAAGAAAAAATAATTACTGGGGGTTAATTGAATCAAGAACAGTTAATCTTTATTCTGACCATACAGCTAGTTCATAGCCATCTGGATCAGTAAAATGAAATCGTTTGCCACCGGGAAAAGTAAATATATCTTTTGTAATTATACCGCCGGCCTTTTCAACTTTGCGTTTAGTCGCATCAATATCATCAGAATATAGAATTACTAAAACAGATCCCCTAACCGGTTCACCTGTTGTAAATCCACCATCAACAAAGTCTCCTTCAAATGCGGTGTAAGCAGGCCCATAATCAGTGAATTTCCAACTGAAACAATTTGAATAAAACGCCCTGGCACGTTGTATATCTTTTGAAAGAAATTCAATGTATTGTACCTGCTCATGTCTAAACTTTTTTGCTGTTTCTGTATTTGACATCATTGTATAATTAATAAGTAATTGATTTGAAGAACCAACAAAACTAATCATCTTAAACTTGTCAAACTTGATTGCCCCGATGTATATCGTGGAATTTGTCACCCTATTGAAGGACTAATCCTAAACACTCACGGCGAAATTACCGTCTTACTGTCAAGTGTATGCGCACTGAACTAACCATATGCACCGCCTAAAAAATTATTGATTGACGAATATGTTGAATGGTTAAAAGAGTTTAGTGTACAAACAAATGACAAACTACTCCTTAGGTGATTGTTTCACTGGAGCATTTCCGGGATTTCCTTCCTGGGAAGATGGTGGAACCAATCCTTTTAATCTCATATAAATAATTACATTACCATAATGTTGTAAGGAATGGAAAACGGAAAAATCAATAATATTCCCTGCCGATTGATCTCCACCCATAAATTTTACCATTTTTTCTTTTTGCTCAGTAGTCATATTTTTCCTGGCCTCGGCAGAATAATCAAAAGATTTTTGAAGTGCTTCAATAACATCTTTTTTGGCAGGTAATACCTTTGACATTGGATTGACTTCTCCCTTTGCAATAGACACCATCTGGAAGTTAGATTCCGCAATATGAGCCATCAACTCTCCAAAACTTCGCAGCTCTGGGGTTGGGCGAAAAGAATAAAATTCTTCAGGCATTTGTTGTGCAGCCGCTATAATTGTGGCTGGTGTATAGAGGGAAGCGATATCTACTGAGGCCATAGGCTTCTGTGTTGATTTTAATTCCTGGGCACAGGATGCATTAAAAATGCCTATTGCCAGGAGCAAAAAGATGTTTGTTTTTACAGCCTTCATACTAAGATTTATTTTATTCATTTGTTTTGTTTTGAGGAAGAAAAGATATTTTGAATTTAGTTTTATAGTTAAGGCTTCATGATAAGTTGCATGGAATTGTTGTAGTCAAGTTTGTGACCTAAAAAGATTCCGGAATTTCAAAGGTTTGAGACTGGTCATTAAAATTTAAATGACAATACCTGGAAATGATATTACAAGGGATGTTTTCCAAATGTAGATTGGGTTGGTGCCAGGGTTTTTCGATGGTAGGAGAAACCCATGTAATTTGATCTTTAAATATTTCAGGATCAATTTCTATAACAACAGGTTCTTCTTCCTTTATAAAATATTTATTAGCCACCAAAACAATATCCTCATATTTATTTAGGTGAATACAGTTTTCTCGTTCATCAGACCTGCAACGGGGTACTTTGCCTTCTTCTTTTGAAGTTGTCCATTCTTCCATTGAAATTATCCGGTATAGCATCATATGTGAGATAGGGTTTTGTTTTTTACTCAAAGAATTTTCCTTTTAAAGCGTCAATAATAATTTTATGATCTTCTTCATCGTGCAAACCGGAGACAGTTATAATGGCTATCATTCCTGCATTTTTTACAAAAACCGGGATGGATCCGCCTTTGGCCAAATATTCTTTATCGTCAAGTGCGAAAGTTTCTTTTAAAGTCATATTTCCATTCAATAAATCATTCTTTACACTCAAAGAACTTTGTTCAAAACGTTTGGACACATTTGCCTTTCTTTTCAACCAATCATGTTTGTCCGCAGGAAGGTTCTCATCCACATACAAAAAAATGATGTGATTAAGTCTTTCAACCTGAACCGCTATATTTTTATTTTTCTTTTTTGCTAAATCAATAATTGCTAAACCCATTTCCATCCCAAGCCGGTTATTAAAGCTGTTCAATTCAATTTTCCTGGTTAATTCTTTTTCGTTTTTTGTCTGTGCCATTGCGGAAAAGTTTATGCTAATGTGATTATTAAAATCAAATATTTATTCATCATTCTTTGCAATTAAAAATTATTTTCCAGCGGTATTTATTTTTTTATTGCTGAATATACTTCCAGGTTATCAGTTCCACGGAAATAACGGCCTTGGGTGTTATTCTGTAACCAGCATTCAATTGAACAAAATCAGGCCTGTATTGGGAGCTTAAATTACCCGGCATAAAAAGAGAAATACCAATGTGAAATTTTCTAACAGTAGAATCCTTTTCATTGATTTGACAGCTGCCTGTAGAAATAATAAAAATGAGGGCTATGGCAATCAGGAAAATTTGTTTTTGCATTATACTTTTGCATTTTGGTGAATCATTCTGCAAAAGTATCAGGACAATATTCTTTTTTCGTTCACTTAAGTTAATAAATCAATTCAGCATTGCAGCCGGGGTTTTGACTATCCTGTTACGCATTCTGCTTAATGATTGCGCTGTTATTCCCAGGAAACTGGCGAGTTGATATTGGGGCACTCTTTGTAATAAATCAGGTCTTGTCCTGAGTAAATTCAAATAACGCTGCTCAGGCGAAGAGATTTTAAAATCATCAAATTCAGTTTTATTTTTTGCCAGGAGTTTTTCAGAAAGTATACGGCATAAGGATTCAAATTTGGGAAATTTTTGAAAAATTATCTTTTCCATTTCCGCGTTACCAACGATCAATATCGAATTCTCTACACAGGAAACATAAAATTCTGACGGTTTACCAGTGATGACACATGGTGGATTCAAAGTTTCCGCCTCCGTATAAAATGCTGTTGTTTTTTCATCCCCATCAACAACATAATAGCTCCTGATACATCCTTTCAAAACAAAATAAATATTGGTTGAAATTGCCCCTTCTTTAAGAAGAATTGTTCCTTTCTTGTACTGTTTGAAAATGTCTAAATCAAGCAATGCTGTCTTTTCTTCATCAGAGAGCGTTATATATTGTGACAGGTAATCAAAAAGGAGCTTCTCCATGCGTATTTTTTCTTTGTAAAGATCTAAGCACACATAATCCTACATTCATTTCACCAAAGAAACAATCTATTTCCTGTATTTCCCTAATAATCTGGATCAATTCGATCCTTTATCCAATTTAATCGTATTTGTAAATGTGTTGGAACTATATTTCTGGTTTAAACGCTAATGCCCTAAATAGGTTTTTTATTCATTTATTGAATGCTTTAATGCACCATTCCCTGCATTCTGTTTTTAACGATGGTTTTCTTAAATCTTTCCCTTTATTTCAGATTAGCTTCATTCATGATTTAAATCTCCCCCGACATTAACAGTTTTTTATTTTTCAATTCGAGGCCACTTCCATGCATAACGGATAATCAGATAAAGAAGAACGACTTCTACAATAGCACCAAACACCATGTGCATCCAGGCCTCTCCTGCCAAATTAAACAATGTAAAAGGAATATACATCGCGGCAACAATGATATTTGCCCGGCGATTTACTTTAGCCGGCAGGGCAACAGAAAGGAAAATCATCAGTGCCGGAATGGTCACTAAGGCGAGTGCTGCAAAAAGAAAACCTTGCGTAATATCAAATTCAAACACTCTCCCTGTTTGAATATCTGCAATCTTACCCGGCATATATAAGTGGAAATAATCAACATAAATATAGAGAAACATGAAACTTGCCCACAGCGTAGCAAGCTTCAGTTTCAAACTGACTTTGATGTCTTCCAGTGCATTTTGTTGTGCTTTTTGAGTATTCAGAAACAGCTAAAAATTAAACCCAAAATGAAGCCCTGGTTCATAAGCAAAATAGTTAGGCCATTTACTATCCTTTAATTTAAAAGATTGTGGTGTATTCGTTTTTACAGGCCAATGAGTCAAACCAATAGATGGTTCTATAAAGAAACGATTTTTAAAAAGTTTCACCTGGTAACCCAAACGGTAGGTCATAAATAATGTGTATCCATTTGCGATCTTTTGATTATCCTCATCCATATATTTTTGAAAAGCATTCATTGCATGAACGCCTGTATATAATCCTTTCCACCAAAAGCGATTGTATGCTAATCCAATTACTTTTTGGCGTACATATCCGGGATAGTTTTCTTCCGGCGCAATCTTCCCCGGTCCAAAGGATGGTCCCCAAGGGAGACCTAATGGCCAACTAAACTTGGATGTTTTAAATTCTAAGAAAACAACATCTTCAGGTGTTATCCTGTATCCTGCATTTAATTGTATAAAATCAGGTCTATTTGGGTCATTAGGAATGAAATTTCCTAACATCAGGAATGTACTTCCAATGAAGAATTTTTTGTAAGTGGAATCTTCAACATCCTGGGCATGTATAGAAGACAAGTTCATTGAGAACAGAAAAAACGATAGAATAAATTTCTTTTGCATCTTTTTATTTTATAATTAAGATGCAAAGGAACAGTGCGTTGTTTTATTATTCGTTCACTTAAGTTAATAAATCACTTCAACATCGCAGCAGGGTTTTTAATTATCCTGTCACGCATTCTGCTTAATGACTGCGCTGTTATACCGAGGAAACTTTCCTTAACGTAGGAATGCAAATCTTTCTCCCCATTTGGCATAGAATTACCATAACTTACTATTACTTCTCATCCTATCTCAACAATACCCTCACTTTATTTACATTTTTAAAATAACCAAACATGAGAAAAATTTTTCTTCTCTGCTTGCTTATTCCAATTATTGGAATGAGCCAGGGAAATGTCGTAAGCACATTCAGGGTGTTTCCCAAGACTGACAAATTAATGGAATTCGAAAAAGCATTTGCAACACATGCACAGAAATACCATACGGGCGACTGGAAGTGGCGGGTATTTTATATTGAAACCGGTCCTGATGCAGGCGGCTTTCATGTAACAGAAGGGCCTCTGAGCTGGGAGCAATTTGATAAGCGAGGTGACCTGAGTGCAGAACACACAGCCGACTGGGCAAAGAATGTTTCGCCACATACAAGTGAACGGGGTACAACCGGCTACTCAGAATTCAATACTGAGCTTAGTAATGTAGCCATAACCGATTTCAGCGATAAAATAGTTATCAACCACATGTTTATTAAACCTGGTATGATCAGGGAAGCGGCTGACCTTGTCCGACAATTAAAAAAGATGTGGGTCGCGGGTAATGAAAGTGTGGCTGTTTATAATGTAAGTTTTTCAGGCCCGCCACAAATTGCAATTGTTAGACGTTTAAAAAATGGATTGAAAGAACTGAGTCCTGATTTTCGCAAGCCAATGGCTGAACGTTTTGATGAAGCAAATGGTGCTGGTGGATGGAATATTTACCTGGCCGATTATGCAAAAGCCATTGAAAACCGCTGGACAGAAATTCTATCCCTGCGTGCTGATCTCAGTTCAAAATAGAAACTCATTTTTCAAAACAAATTATTTGTTATAAATAAAATACAATGAAACATTTTTCAATTATTAAAAAGACAGCATTTATTTTCCTGCTGTTTGCTTTTCTTCTCCCGTTGCAGAGATTACATGCAC
>CAMPGG010000201.1 GCA_946885335.1 uncultured Chitinophagaceae bacterium | reverse complement strand
TTTGCCATGCAGGTTGCCGAAGATCCTAAACCATTATACGTTGTGGAGATCAGCAGTTTTCAATTGGATGATATTAAAACATTCAGACCCGATGTGGCAGTATTAACGAACATCACTGAAGACCATCTTGACAGGTACGATTACAATTTCGAGAATTATATACGCAGTAAGTTCCGGATAACCGAAAATCAACAACCCGGTGATCATTTTATTTACTGTGCGGATGATGAAGTAACAATGAAGTATTTAAACAAATTTACAAAACTAGCTAACCCATTACCCATTACCATGAAAGGAGAAGTACAAAACGGAGCATTTATAAAAGACGGAGATGTATACATCAGAGTAGGACATGAACAAACTACCATGAGTGTATACGACTTTGCATTAAAAGGAAGGCACAATCAATACAATACTATGGCAGCATGCGTGGCGGGAGCAACAATGGAGATCAGGAAAGAAAAGATACGGGAAGCTGTACAAACTTTCCAAAGCCTGGAGCATCGGATGGAACCTGTTGCCACAGTTCGCGGTGTTGAATTTATCAATGACAGTAAAGCAACCAATGTTAATTCAACCTGGTATGCTTTAGAGAGTATGGAAAAACCAACCATTCTTATTTTGGGTGGTGTGGATAAAGGGAATGATTACTCCCTGCTAACCGAGCTGGTTAAAGAAAAAGTAAAAGCCATTGTGTGCATGGGAATTGATAATGCTAAGATTCATGAAGCGTTTGGTCATATTGTTACTACGATTATTAACACGGGCAGTGCTGTAGAAGCTGTACATGCTTCTTTTCATTTTGCAGAAAAAGGAGATGTGGTTTTGCTAAGTCCTGCATGTGCAAGTTTCGATTTGTTTAGCAATTATGAAGACAGGGGTAACCAGTTTAAACAAGCGGTTAAGAATCTTTAATTTTTTTCATCCGGCAATTCTCAAATAATTAATGAATTGTCAATAACAGGTAAATAAAGAATGAATAACCCGGGAGATATACGTTTTTCACAGGTAAGCAGCCAGCTTACAACTCGCAACCTTTTAAACAGAACGAAAGGTGACCGTGTAATCTGGGCATTGGTTGTATTGCTTGTATTAATTTCTCTGCTGGTCGTTTACAGTGCAACAGGTTCGCTGGCATATAAAATGTACAAAGGCAACACGGAAATATATTTATTCAAACAAGTGGCATTTATCGCTGTGGGCATTGTTTGTATTTATTTTGCTCACCGGGTTAATTACACTATTTATTCTACGGTTTCAACTTTTCTTTTTTTAATAGTGATACCATTATTGATATACACTTTATTTTTTGGGGTAACGATGAATGAAGGTAGCCGCTGGATCCGGCTTCCTATCATTAACCTGACATTTCAAACATCTGATTTTGCAAAGCTTGCTTTGTTTATGTACCTGGCCAGGCAGCTGAGTAAAAAGCAACATGTAATAAAAGATTTTAAGAAGGGATTTTTACCAGTCATCATTCCAATCATTATTATTTGTGGATTGATTGCACCTGCCAATCTTTCAACAGCATTGCTGCTGGGCGCCAGTTGTATGTTGTTGCTGTTCATCGGTCGCGTTCGAACCAGGCATTTATTATTAACAGGCGCCATCGCGATGGTTCCATTGGCCATGTTAATAATGGCGGCAGTTATTCAGCACAATACTACGGATACTGATACGGTAACAACTAAAGAATCCTCATCCAAAATTTTTGTTCGGGTTAGTACCTGGGTAAACAGGGTAGAAGCGTTTATGTATGGCAGTAAGAGTGCCGATAATGATGATAATTATCAAACCAACCAGGCAAAAATAGCCATTGCCAAAGGTGGTATGATGGGCGTTGGCCCTGGAAACAGTACACAAAGAAATTTTTTGCCACAGGCATACAATGACTTTATCTATCCCATAATCATTGAAGAATATGGATTGATCGGTGGCGCATTCATCGTATTTATTTACCTGGTTTTTTTATACCGCAGTATCCGCATTTTTAAAAGATGCCCTTTTGCTTTTGGTGCATTTTTAGCACTTGGTTTAAGTTTTACATTGGCCATACAGGCAATTTCAAATATGGCCGTGAGTGTAAATATTTTACCGGTTACCGGTGTTACGCTTCCTTTAATTAGTATGGGTGGAAGTAGTTTTCTTTTTACCTGTGTTTCAATCGGGATCATATTAAGCGTAGCACGTAACGTAGAAAAAATGGAAAAGCCTGTTGAAATAAATGAAACAAAAGATTCAAAAGAGGATGAGGAATGAGTAATGAAATGAACCATACCGGGAATGAACTGAATAATCCTTTCAAAAAAGGTGGTCGCATCATTATAGCTGGTGGTGGAACAGGCGGACATATTTTTCCTGCTATTGCAATAGCTAATGCGCTTCGCCGGAAAGATTCCACGATTTCTATTTTGTTTGTAGGTGCAAAAGGTAAAATGGAAATGGAAAAGGTGCCGCAGGCTGGATATGAGATCATTGGATTGGACATTGCAGGTTTCAACAGAAGTTCTTTGTTAAAAAACCTGGCGCTGCCTTTTAAGATTTTAAAAAGCATGGGACAAGCCAGTAAAGTGATGAATGATTTTAATCCTGATGTGGTTGTAGGTGTGGGTGGTTATGCAAGTTTCCCAATGCTTCGTATTGCACAGAAAATTGGCATTCCAACAATTATACAGGAACAAAATTCTTATGCGGGTAAAACGAATAAGCTGCTCGGAAAAAAAGCAATGAGAATTTGTGTTGCATATGATGGTATGGAGAAATTTTTCCCGGCTCATAAAATAAAAAAAACAGGTAACCCTGTCCGTGAAACAATTGAGAATATAACTGTTTCCCGAACTGAGGCATTGAAACATTTTTCACTTGAAGCAGATAAAAAAACATTGTTGGTAGTTGGTGGAAGCCTGGGAGCAAAATCTGTTAATGAAGCCATCGAAAAACATATTGACAAACTTTTAAAGAATAATATCCAGTTGATCTGGCAAACAGGTAAAAATTTTGTTCATAAAGCTGCTGAACAGGCCGTTGATCACCGGTCGGTTTGGGTAAATGATTTCATTTCGCAAATGGAATATGCTTACGCTGCTGCCGATCTCGTAGTGTCAAGAGCCGGTGCATTAGCCATAGCAGAATTATGTGTTGTAAAAAAGCCCGTTTTGTTTGTACCCTATCCACATGCCGCAGAAGACCACCAAACCGTCAACGCTTTGAGTTTAGTTAACCAAAATGCAGCGTTGATGGTTCCCGATGGTGAAGCGCTGGACAAAGTGGTACCAATGGTTATCGAATTGGCAAAAGATGAGGCAAGACAAATGGAGCTAAAAGAAAATATTGGCAAAATGGCCATGCTGAAAGCGGATGAATTAATTGCTGACGAAGTGTTGTCATTAATAAAAAAATAAAAAAGAAGCGGATCGATTTTAAAGAAATGGATAAACAACCAGACATATCATCACTAAATCAATTAAATTTTTCCAATGGAATATATTTCATTGGCATTGGTGGAATCGGTATGAGTGCTATTGCCAGGTATTTTCATACACAGGGGATTCCTGTTAGTGGATATGATAAAACAGAAACGTTGCTGACCAAAGAATTAGTGCGTTCAGGTATTTCCGTTAGCTATGTGGATGATATCTCACTAATACCAAAAGAAGTTTCTTTGGTTGTTTATACACCAGCCATTCCAAAAGATCACCAAGGACTGAATTTTTACCAGCAAAATGGTTACCAGGTCATTAAGAGAAGTGATGTATTAAAGATCATTACAGAAAATTCTTTCAATATCTGCGTGGCCGGCACGCATGGTAAAACAACCGTATCTACTATGATCGCTCATATTTTGAGACATAGCGGTTTTGGTTGTAATGCCTTCCTGGGTGGCATTTCAGTGAACTATGGTACAAATTTCTGGAGTAATGAAAAAAATGTTTGTGTTGTGGAGGCTGATGAATATGATCGCAGTTTTTTAAAATTATCTCCTGATGTAGCTGTGATAACATCTATGGATGCAGATCACCTGGATATTTATCAAACAGAAAAAGCATTGCAGGATGCATTTATCCAGTTTAGCGAAAAAGTAAAAAGCAATGGTACCTTGTTCAGCAAATTTGGTTTAAAGCGGGGATCTGAATTGAAAGCTAACAAACACCTTACTTATAGCCTGCAAAATGACAGTGCTGCTGCTTATGCCACCAATATCAAAATGGATAATGGCAGTTATGAATTTGATGCAGTATTAGGGGAAAAGGTTTTGGAAGGTTTTCGGTTAAACATGGGCGGTATGCATAATGTGGAGAATGTTATAGCTGCAGTTGCCGTTTCTCATCACCTGGAAATTGAAGAGGAAAAAATTAAAGCGGCTGTTGTTGAATTCAAAGGAGTTAAGAGAAGGTTTGAATACATCATCAAAAATGACAGGCTTGTTTTTATTGATGATTATGCGCATCATCCTGAAGAATTGAAAGCATTGATCAAAAGTGCTAAAGCATTGTTTGGAAACTGGCGCTGTACCTTGATTTTTCAGCCGCATTTATTTAGCAGAACCCGCGACTTCGCAGATGATTTTGCTGAAAGCCTTGACCTGGCAGACCAGGTGATTTTGTTACCAATTTATCCTGCACGTGAATTACCTGTTGAGGGAGTAAACAGTGAAATGATTGCAGGTAAAATGACTAACAAAACGCATACGGTTATGCAAAAGGAATCTTTGCTCGAATGGATTCGTAAAGATTTTATTCCAACAACGAGTTATGAGTTTGGAGAGATTGTCATAACCGCGGGTGCCGGAGATATTGATGCACTAGTTGAACCAATAAAAAAAGAATTGCAAGCCATATAAATGAATGCAAAAAGAACCATACAAAAATTTCTGATCGCACTGGTCTGGATGGCAGCCGGATCAGGCATGCTGGTATTATTAGTGGCGGCAGTGGGTAAACAGAACAGGCAAACCTGCCAGGGTTATGCTATTTCCGTTAAAGGAAATGACAGTCATGTTTTCATTAATGAAAAAGAAATTTTGCGTTTGGTGAAAACAGCTACCAATGGAAATATAAAGGGGAAAGCATTAAGTGGTTTTAAGATGAAAAAAATGGAATCCCTGCTTGAAGCAAATAAGTGGATACTGGATGCGGAACTGTATTTTGATAACCAGAATATATTGCAGATCTCTGTAGCGGAACGTTCACCTGTTGCAAGAATTTTTACCAAATCCGGGTATTCATTTTATATAGATAGTACCGGAACACGTATTCCATTGTCGCAGCATTATACTGCCAGGGTGCCTGTTTTTACCGGCTTCCCGGAATCAAAAAAAACATCAAAGGCTGACAGCATATTAATGGCGCAAATTAAAACTGCAGCCATCTTTATTGACAATCATCCATTTTGGAAAGTCCAGGTTTCCCAGGTTGATATAACAGATGATCGCCAGTTTGAGATGATCCCTGTTATAGGGAATCATGTTGTTCTATTGGGTGATGGTGAAAATCTTGAAAAAAAATTTCATCGCCTGTTCGTGTATTATAAACAAGTGGCTGGTAAAAAAGGATTTGATACTTACGAATCTTTGAATGTACAGTTCGATGGGCAAGTTATAGGAACCAGGAAAGGGGCGGGTTTAACAACAAATGTTATGCAGCAACAGCGGACCAAAGCTATTCAGACTGTGCAAACTGTTTATAATGAAAAAGCAGTGGTGAATGAAGCTATCAAACAGGCCAATAAACCCATACAGTCACCAAATGCTAAAACGACAATATCCAAACCGAAAAAAACAGAACCTGTGAAAACGACTGAAAAGAAAACACCAAAAGCGGTTATGAAAAAAAGAAGCGAAAACTAATACCCGTTATAAAATATTCAATCCAAATCCTTAATTAAAAGCCAGCAGAAAAAATTTAGAACGTGCAACAACTAAAAACAACATAACATGAACACAGAAAAACCCATTATTGTCGGACTTGATATTGGGACTACCAAGATTGCAGTCATTGCCGGTCGAAAGAATGAATTCGGCAAGCTGGAAATCTTAGGATTTGGTCGTTCCCATAGCAATGGCGTTAAACATGGACAGGTATTGAATATTGATGAAACGATAAAAGCCATTCGAACTGCTTTGGATAACTGTTATGCCAGTAATCCGGATCTTGATGTTAACGAGGTTTATGTCGGCATTGCAGGACATCATATCAAAAGTTTGCAAACCCGTGGTGATATCGTTCGCCAGGAAACCAGCGACCAGATCACCCAAAAAGAAATTGATCAATTGATCAGCGATCAGTATAAAACTTATATACCTGCGGGTGACCAGATCATTGATGTTATTCCACAAGAATTCACAGTGGATAATTTTCAAAATATTCCAAATCCCATTGGCTTTGCAGGTGTAAAAGTGGGCGCTAATTTTCACATCATCACCGGTGATAAAAATGCCATCCGCAATATTAACCGCAGCGTTGAAAAAGCAAATCTTATTACAAAAGATTTGGTGTTGCAACCGCTTGC
>CAMPGG010000200.1 GCA_946885335.1 uncultured Chitinophagaceae bacterium | reverse complement strand
TTAAAACCCCGGGTATGAAAAAATGTCCTGGAATGAAAAAATTTGTCAGGGGAAAAAGGACAAATTTTCAAACTGATTTTTACTTTATATTTTTTTATGGGAAAATAAAAATTCTGAAAATGTCAATAATTACATTTAAATTGAATGTCTTCATCTGATGGAATTATAATTGCCCTCTCTAAACTTTCTCCAAAACCCTTTCATTGCCATAAAGATTCGCCTAAAGAAACTGCTATTTATTCTTTAAACAATTAAAACATTTTTATGAGAAAGTTATTTTACCTGCTTGTAATGGCAATTGGGCTGTTCATGAGTTCAACTTCAATGGCACAAGACATATACCTTAAAATTAATGGCATTGAAGGCGACGTAGTACAATCAGGATTTTTGAAACAGGTAGAAGCCATGTCTTTTTCCCAATCTGCTAATGGATGCCCGGTTGATGTTTATACCAAAACAGCCTGTAAGGTTGTTTCCTCTGGTTTTCAATTTTCTATGAGGCATTCAATAGCTTTAAGAGATTTGAAGAAAAAGTTTTATGAAGGACTAAAAATTTCGGAAATAGAAGTCTCATTTGTTTCACACGGCGAAACTCCATCTATTTATTATCGTATAGTTTTAAAGGATGTTTTGATAACAACCATATCTGAATCAGGGTCAGGAGGCGATCTTCCATATATTTTTATTGAATTTGGTCCGGGATCGGCAGAGTGGTTTTATTATATGCAATCAAATACAGGGACTTGGACGCCCGCAGGAAGTTTCGGATGGAACTTTGTTAAAGCATCTCCATTATAATGCTCAAAGCTGCTGAAATGAAATTTGCTAATACAAATTCAATGAAGCATTATATATTTTTCTGAAAATTCAGCGAGATCATTAAATATTTAGTTATGAAAAATATTCTCTTATTTTTATTGCTTACACTTTTTTATCAGCTTGATATATTATCGCAAAATCTACCTGCCGGGCATACGGTTTATAAACCGATGATGGTTCCAAAAATCCTGGAACCCATGCAACCCGAAAAAATGGAAATTAAAGTTGTCCAATTACTCAGTAATGTTCAAAAGGAATTGCCCGAAAAATTCAATATTGTACAGCAAATCAACCTGCTTAAGGCTCAATGTCCTGTAATACAACAAAGAAAATCGAGTTTAACATTGAACGGCGAAAGATTTAATGAAAGCCAGGTAAACCTGGATTGGCAAAGAAAGAATGGATTTGATGACAGGCTTTACCTGCTGCAACGTTCTATTGATGATACAAATAATTTCCAAACAGTAAGCACAGTATGGGTAAATGAACAGTTTAGAGTACGGGAAAAATATGAGCAGGACGATATAAATGATCATACGGGAATATCTTATTACAGGTTGCAATTAACAGATATTCAAAACCAGTTTATGTACTCAAACATTGTAGAAATAAAAGGTTTTGCTAAAGAAAAGTTACGGGTCTACCCAAACCCCGCAACATCGAATACCTGGATATATCTTGATACCGATATGGAGGGGCCTTCTACTTTGCAGGTTTTGGATGTAAACGGGAGATTGTTGAAGCAGGAACAATTTTCTTTAATAACAGGTAGGAACACGCGGACAATTAACACAACCCAATTTATTCCCGGTGCATATTTAATAAAAATTATAAAGGCAGATAAAAGCACTGTAACTGGCAGGTTTAATAAAATAAATTAACCTGGTAAATTATAAAAGGAGTTAGGGTATCATGATTTGTTGATGGAAACATTAACCATGGTACCCTTGCCTTTTTCACTTTGGATGGATATGTGTCCATTAATGAATGTTGCTCTCTCACGCATACTGTTAATGCCTGGCGTATTTATTTGCTGATTAATTTCAAATCCTTTGCCATCGTCAATAATGGAAAGGGAAAATTTGTCGGGCTTATCTTCAAGCTTAACAATTACATTTTTAGCTTCTGCATGATACATTACATTGGTTAAAGCTTCCTGGCAAACCCTGAAAAAATCCAATTTTATTTCTGTTGATAATTGCGATTCATCAATAGCACCTTCAAAAGAGCAGGGTATTCCATTTAACAGCGTAAACTCTTTGCAATGCCATTTCAATGTTTCTGAAAGACCGATATCTTCAATCATATTTGGGCTAATGGAGAATGAAATTCTGCGGATTGTATTTATTAAAAGGGTGGTGATGCCCAATGCATGATCAAGCCGTTTTGTTGAAAGTTCCGACAGTCCGCTTTCATTTATTTTTATTCCTTCTATATCCATTTTTACAACGGTAGCCAATTGGGCCAGTTCCTCATGTAATTCTACGGCCAGGTATTTTCTATCTTCTTCAATGCTGGTTTTAAAATGAGTGGCTAATCCCTTAAATTTTTTATACTTTTCTTCTATCGCAATTTCTGCGAGCTTATTTTGAGTGACATCTTTTGCTATGGCAAAAACGAGTTCTTTATCGGGGAAGTAAATGGAATTCCATTGTAGCCATATGTAATTACCATCTTTGGTAACATACCGGTTTTGAAAATTTATTAATGCTTCACCATTTATCATTCTTGCCCTGGTACGGGCGGTCGCTTCCCTGTCATCAGGAAAAATAAAACTTGAAATAGGCCGTGAGAATAATTCCTCTTTAGTATAACCCAGTTTTTTATAAACAGATTCATTTATTTTTCTAAAATAGCCATCCTTACTTGCAATGCAAACCAATGCCGGTGTTTTCTCAAAAAATGTGAGCATTTCCAGTTCCGGGCTTTGTTGAGTAGTCATAGCGGTTGAAAGTACATAAAATTATTATTTCATTCATATCATCCAATAACAAAAATGCTCGTGTGTTTACACGAACATTTTTTAGATTTTATGATGTTAACTTATTTCCTTCGCTTACCAATAATTTCTTTACCGCTTTGAAAAAGTGTTACCGCGGTGATTTCGTTTTGATCGTTTCGGGAAAATTTAAACTGTCCGTCAATTTCTTTTAAAAAGAAAAGATCTTCTTTTTCTGGATGTAATTTGCGTGATTCCTGCCCCTGCGGTGTGCCGATCAATGAACCGTTTACCAATGAAATGGTGATTGCGAATTGAGGTCCAATTTCATAAACGCCGGTATATTGTTCCAGCTTTTTTTCCGGCATTGAAACAGCAACTTTTGGTACGGGTAATTCATAAGGCTGATCATAAAGTAAGGAAATAATATTATGGGTGATTTTGCCAAGATGCGGGCTGGTAACATTATTCAATAAAATTACAACCGTGTTTTCACCGGGCACCCAAACCAGGTTACTTACAAAACCATGAATACTTCCACTATGTCCTATTATTCTTTTTCCTGCTATTGAATCTATCTCGAATCCATAACCGTAATTATTCTTAAAATTTGTACTGGCTTTTTCCAGCGAAAGTTTTGAAATGATAGAATAGGATTGCATGCCCTGCTGAAACTTGTACAGATCCTCAGTTGTTGAATAGATGGACCCTGAAGCAAATGATATTGTTGAATCAATGGAAATGGCCGGCGTATTTATTTCATCAACCAATTGGGAATAACCTGTTGCTTTTTGTTGAATATTTAATTGGGTATAATCAAATCCGCTGTTCCGCATTTGCAAAGGATCAAAAATAAATTGCCGAACCGCTTGTTGATAGGTAAGCCCGGTTAGATCTTCAATGATATAACCTAAAAGCAGGTAGCCTGAATTTGAATATCGCCATTTGGTTCCCGGCGTAAACTGCAATGGCTTGTCTTTAAAAAGCGAAATCATTTGCTGGCGGGAATGGGGTATGGAAACTTTAGTTGACATAAAATCCCTGTCATTTGTATAACTGTAAATGCCGGAGGTATGGGTTAATAAATGCTCAATAGTAATGCTGTCGCCTTTGGGATAGGCTGGAAAATATTTACTGAGTTTATCCTGTACGTTTAATTTTTTTGCTTCCTGCAATTTTAAAATAATAGCTGCTGTAAATTGTTTGGTAATGGAACCAACCTGGAAAATAGTATTTGATTTGTTAGGCAAATTTTCTTTTACGTTGCTAAACCCATAACTTTTATCCAGTAGTTTTTTCCCGTCTTTTATCACTAATACGGATCCATTAAATCTTGATTGATCGGCATAGGCTTTTAATAATTCATCCAATTTTCCAGTTTTATCCTGGCCATAAGTTGTGATGAATAAAATAGTAATTGAAAGAAGTAATAGTATCTGCTTCATTAAATATGTTTTAAAAATTTGATAATTGGCTTTGACAACATCCTAAAAGATGAGGTTACCACATTTGTCTTTCTAATGGATAAGGGGTAGGAATAGGAGATAAGTGGAAAATCTTTTTCAATCTGTATTTGAAATGGACCTGGGTAGTTCTGAATATTTTGTTAAAGGAAAAATTTTTACCCAACCCTTTTCCATGTTGCCGGGGTATTGATTAAAAGAAACAAATGAGTGCAGGTATATCAATTCCTGCAAACCTGAATCAACAACTTTTTAAAACTATTTGAAAATTATTTTTAACTATTAAATTTGATATTATGCGGTCCTTAATCTACAGCGCAATCTTTTTATTAATCAGTTCCTGCACAGCTGTAAAACTTTCTGTTCCCGAACAATTCAGCCAGCAGGCAACCAAACTTCCAGTTAAGGGATTACATGGTTGGATGATCAACCAGCAACTCAGTTTTGGTGAATTTCACACTTCAAAAATTAAAAGGGGATGGGATTTTGGCAGTTCCCTGCAATACACCAAATTCCGGGTCAGCCCGGAAGAAATGATGCTCCGGGTTTTTAATATTGAAACAGACAAAAAAAATCTTTCCCAAAAAAATAAATTTCAATACACTATAAGCAGTGGTCAATTGGAAGCGGATGTTTATGCAACAGAAAAATTTACGGAGAAACAATTGGTTTATAAATCCAACAATCCATATATCGGTTCTGTTTCCAAAACGAACAAATATGAATACGCATTTACTGCGGCTATTTTACCGGTAACAAAGGAAGCTAATGAGCCATGGTCATTGGTGTTGATCAATAAATTCGACATTGCACAAAACCAGGGAATCGGCATTTTTGAAGAACCTTATGTAGAAGAAGAAGGATATGCCACTAATGGTGTTGAAAGGATTACCATCAGGCCTTTACGGGTGGATAAACTGCAACAAAAAAATGGAAAGGAAACAAAAGTTTTTGGCGGTAAAATTTTAAGCGGGTATGAATTAAAATGGGATGATGGTGTGGTTGCCATCATTGATATACTGGATAATAATATATGGATGGCCAACAACCTGGATGCCCGGGATAAACTAATTATTTCTTCCATTTCTTCCGCTATTCTTTTAAAACGTATGCAGGATGTGGCACAGGATAAAGACAATTTAGATAACTAGTATGTTAACTGCAGAACTGGATACCGATCAATTGCTGCAAGGCTGCCTGGATGGAGACAGGCGGTCGCAAAAACAATTGTACCAGCAATTTTATGGTTTTGCCATGACCATCGCCATGCGGTATTCAAGAGATGAAATGGATGCGGCCGATATCATGAGCCATGCTTTTGTAAAGATCTTTCGCAGTATAAAAAGTTATGACAGCAGCAAAGGATCATTGCATGCATGGATCAAAAGGATATTGGTAAATGAAGGTCTTGATCATATCAAATCACGCAACCGCTTTAGTGAGAATGTTGAAATTGAAACGGTTGCCGAACCGGAGATCAAAAATGAAGTTTTGGAACAAATGGGTGCAGATGAAATCATGAAACTGGTTCAAAAACTTCCTCCCGCCACGCATGCCGTCTTTGTACTTTATGCTGTTGAAGGCTATACACACCGGGAAATAGCAGAAAAATTATCCATCAGCGAAGGCACCTCAAAATGGCACCTGAGTGAAGCCCGGAAAACATTGCAAAAACAAATCATGCACCTCGAAACCTGATGAACAAACAAATGACATATGAAATAACAATTAAAAAGAAACTGGAAAACATTCCTGTTCCTGACCTGTCAGAAATGATATGGGCAAGAATAGAGAATGAACTGGATACCGACCCGGGCGATAGTAGTGATAATAATCCGCCTTCACCATCATCCCCAACAGGAGGCATTATATTGGGTGGCACTGCATTGTTATTCATAATGGCTTTGACCTTTTATTTTTTAACTAAAAAACCAAACGATATACCTCAAATTGAAAAAGTA
Source organism: uncultured Chitinophagaceae bacterium (assembly GCA_946885335.1). The sequence continues at coordinate 331 of CAMPGG010000200.1, read as the reverse complement.
CAAACAACCTTACCTGTTCAAAATAATAATCAGCCCAACTCACCAGGTACTAACGCAAATGTGCAACCGAACACCAGGCCGGATAATATAAATCAGGAAAATATTGCAGACACAAGTACGCAAGTGGAAATTCCTTTTACTTCTCAATCAATCGTAAATGATTCAATAGTTAAAACTGAAATTGCTCAGGGCAATGAAATTCCTTTAACCTTACCAAAAACAATGGATACCATTCCGGTAAAGAAAACCCGTGGTGTAACAAATATCTCAAACGATGATTATAAAATAGTACCTAAGAATGACAGTAGTCGGAATTAAGTTGATTAGTTGA